>JAEOTI010000351.1 GCA_016839955.1 Candidatus Hodarchaeota archaeon
AAAAAACAGCTTTGGCCAGGGATAAACTGCAGTTATTTACCAGGTCTGGTAATCTCAATGTTCTTGAACGGAATTTTCTTATATCCACGTGTATATCTTCAATTGTTAAAGGGTGAATGTCAACTGTTATTCGAGTGTGGAATAAATTAGTTACAAAATCTCCTTTCATGGTTGGATTTTCTCGATTAAGATTGAAATCATTCTCAAGAGCCACCCTATTAACAAAAGAGTCTATTTCTCGTTTTTTAATCTGAATTTGGGTTGAACATCTACCGTATTGAGTGTGATCAATGTATAGATATGAATGACTAGAATCTAAGTAGATTTCATCAATCCTGTCATCTAACAATAAGGGGGCTATTTTTTCCATATTGAGAATTCGAAAAAGAACTGGAATCATCAGGTGTTCTGAGATTTGCGGAATCTTTCCTCCAAGGTTTGATACAAAATTAAGTAGATTATCAAGGGTCAGAAAATCTTGTGTATCAACAATATATTCTTTTATGACATCTTTTAACAATCGTTCATATTGATTGAAGTTCCCTAGCTCATCCATTACGCTCTTATTGTATATAACAGAATACTCTATACTTGGAGTAGTTTTATTTTTTCTAATGGATGCATTATAACAAAAAAATTCATAAGTATCAATTAACAGACTAAATTTTGGATTTACAGCTAAACTAATGGAAACCAAAAGCGTTTTCTCCTTTTTCTTGTAGTTCTTACTTTTTACTCCTCATTGAATCTTTTATCATTTTTTCAAACAAATTATCAAGTTTTCCAGGAGGAAGTTTATCCACGTTGATAATGTTCTTTCTGACTAAATCGAAACAATATTTCCTTCTAACTAGGCCTTCCCCATCAATATACAATGTAAGAACATGTCCATCCTTGGCGTGGGAAATGGCTTTCGTCAGAAGAGAGTGATTAGTCCTCGCATGCTCTAATTCTATGGACTTAATTGTTATTGACTCACATTTACCGCAGATAGGACAGGTTGTCGTAATTAATTTTGTCTGTTCTTCTAAAAGGGGCAATTCCATCAATACTCTTATGGAATGTTTTCAAATAAAAACACCCAAATATGTTTCAATTGAACCTTTAGAAGAAATCTTAAACAATTAAGGAAATCAATATTTTCCAAAAATACCTTAAACCAAGTGTGGTACAAAAGCGGGGATTGCAATCTTTCTATTTTATTATTTGGTATTATACGGGCATTTTCTCAATTCTTAGGTTCTTATGAATGAAATTAATCCTAGTTAATAACGTATTAATGATTTCTAACTTTTTATTCCTAATTTTCGAGGACAAAATATTGATCGATTTCTTTCTAAATAATTTTTTTGGAAATTTGGAGTTTTTTGAGACACTAAATTACTCCCAGCATTGGAATTCTAAATTTAGGATTACTAAATATCAAATAAGAATTTCTATTCTTCTCATTCTTATTTTGTTTGGAGGAACAGCTTTTATTCAAATATTTGCATATCAACTTGAATTCGAATTACTGGTACTAGAAATTTTTTTCTTTTTCGTATGTTTACGCCTTATCTATATCCTCATACGTCAAGATTTTAATAATTATTCAATTAAAGCTGAAATTATAGGTTATTTTGTCTTACATGAACTCTTGATAATTTTAGAAACATCAAAATCTTTGAAAGAAGCAACCAAGTTCATTATCAAAAGTGATTATCCAATTTACGCCAATATTTTTCGTGAAAGTTTGACTAACTCCCATTTTGGACATCCTCTTAGAGAAGCTCTTTGCGTTCAAATCGATAACACAATTTCGAGAGAATTAAGACGTATTTTTCTAAATATTATTGATACTTGGGAAACTGGGATTGATCTCACTCAACATTCTGCTAATGCGATTCTTTCCCATCTTTCTGAGTACATTAGGGAAGAGACAGATAAGGTGGATACATGGGGTTCTCTTTTCTCAGGATTGGTTTTCCTAAGCCCACCAGTAGTTTTATGTTTTCTCCTGTTATCTGGCCAACTAAATTATCTTAGTGGTTCGGTATTAATTTTTTGGGTATTCTTTGGATCCTTCTTTTTTCTACCTGACCGACATCTGTCTGTATTTGCTGACCATTCTCCGCTTTTGCCTTTTACTGATAGTAAAACAATTGAATTTTTAGTTATTCATGCAGAAAATTTAATTTCAGGGTTGTCTTATACCAAGAGCTTAAACAAAGCTCTCAATATCTCCATAAAAAACTCAAAGGAGAATTTATCCCCCTCCATCAAAGAATTCCTTATTTCTCTTCGTTTAGGAACGGAACCATCTTCTTTTACAGAAAAAGATGAATTAGAAATGTTGTTCTCTTCTAGAACAATCCAAATTCTGACTCTGACCGAAAAATTTAGTAATATTAACACAGAACTTGCAGGAACAAAACTCTTATTGATTACCGAAGAATTGAATAAAACGGGTCAATTACTCCGCATTGGAAAAGCCAGACTTAAAGGAATCTCGTTTCAGGCGATGGTAATTCAGATATTTTCTCTTATATCCTTGGCCTTCATATCTGGAGCAAGCCCCCTATTTCAATTGATATCATTCTCAGTAGAAGGGTACGCTTACAAGTCATTAGATATTCCTAATTTCGACCCTATATTCGTTTTTATTGGATTAATAATGAGTTTCCTACCTTTAAACCCCACTATAAGGTCAGGACAAAAAATGAAGTTGATTTCAAGCACATTTATTAGAATTTCAAGATTTCTCCTATTTTTACTTGTATTTGTCTTTGCTAGAGAATTTCTTGTAGCATGTACACTGTGAAAATAATATTCCTAGATTCTTGGGTTGTTTTAAAGTTATTATATCTTCCCAGAATAGAAACAAAATATCGGAAAGGATTCAATTTCAATGATAACTGCTTTTATCAACCCTTTGAAGGTTACAAATATTGTGATTCTTTTTGTATTGTTATTTTCTATAGGTGTGACATTGAATAATCCCTCAATTCCATATTTGATAGAAAAAAACAATCAAAAGAAGAAAATCAAGAGGTCAATTTCTCATCCCATTATTTCTAATAACTCCCCTCAAATTCTCTCCCGCGTACAAACCGATATGATGGAAGAA
>JAEOTI010000352.1 GCA_016839955.1 Candidatus Hodarchaeota archaeon
CAGATGGAATTGTTTTTATTGCTAATAATCCGGAAAAAAATGCAAAGAAAGAAAGAGAAGCAAAATTTGGGACATTCATTCATATAGAAGAAGAAAAGAGTGCTTCATCTCTTTATTATGTATGTATAAAACAAATGAAAGAGTATAAACAACTTTCAAGGCGATTATTTAAAGATTCAAAAACAAATATTACCAAGCCTATTTTTGAATTAGGAAAGTTCCTCCCGAAACCAGTGAAAATTGAATCTGTGATTCCATCACCTAAAGGAGACGCAATCTATATTAATTGTCGCAGTAAGGATGATTTGAATTTTCAATTTGACACTTCACATTTTCGGATAGAATTTAATCCTGAGTCCATACTAAACAAATCCAATTTGACAACTCCTTCTGTCACTCGAATAGCACTTCCAAGAGGGGCAGAAATCCTTACAACATCTCCTGATGGCTCAAAACTACTCATTTTTCTTAAAAATCGAGATATCAGAGATTATACTCAAGGTGATCTGTGGATTCTAAAAGTCTCAGACTCTCAGAAATCACCAATTGAAGCTCAGCTCAAGTGTATCACCCAAAATTTAGATCAAGATCCCTCTCCATTCGGAGTATATTGGACTAGGATAGGAATCTTCTTTACGCACTGGAATAGTTGCCAAAATGAAGTAGTGCAATTATCAGAAAGTGGGGAGATCAATGTAGTCGATTTGGAAGGTGTAATGCCTGATTGGTACATCCACGTTAATGAAGCAGGCTATATAAGCTTTCCTGGAATGTCTTCGACTACTATTGCTGATGTTTATTTGAGTCGGCCCACAAAAACTGATCGAGAGTTAATAAGGGTTACGAATCATAACGAAGTTATTTCTGATTGGGATATGGGAACTGTTGAGGTAATCAAATGGACTAGCAAAGATGGAACTGAGATTGAAGGGATTTTACGAAAACCATCGAATTTTGATCCAAATAAAAAGTATCCACTTCTTTTCAACGTTCATGGAGGTCCCCATGCTGTATCAGCTAACGTCTTACTTGAAGGTATGGATCGATTCTATTATCCTTTAGTTCAATTTTCCCATAAAGATATATTAGTTCTCAAACCTAACTATAGAGGTTCTTTAGGTCGAGGACAAGCTTTCAAGGAACTACTTGTAGATAACCTGGGTGTTGGTGATTTGTGGGACTTAGAATCCGCCATTGATCATCTGGTCGACCTGGGATTTGTAGATGAGTCAAAAATTGGTACTTGTGGAGGAAGTCAGGGAGCGTACATAAGTGCTTTTGCAGCATTTCATTCTAACCGATTTTGTGCTGCTAGTGGTTGTTCAACTTTAGCAAGCTGGTACACTTATTGGACTGGATCTGATATTCGATATTCAATTCCTTTTTCAGGTGATCACCCGTATCGTAACAGAAGTCCATTTGATGAACGAATGAAGGAGATTTATGAAAAAACAGCCCCTATAAGTGGAATTGACAAAGCTAAAACACCCTTATTACTCCAGCATGGAGAAAATGACGAGCGTGTTCCTCTTTATAGTTCGAAAGAACTATATCGCGCTTTAAAAGAAAAGGGAATTCAGACAGAGTTGTTTGTTTTCCCCGGAATGGGTCATGCAATTCTTAAACCACGGGAGAACTATGCTGTAATGATTCAAAATTATCGCTGGTTCCTCCATCATCTATTGGGAGACGAACTAGACCTTCTGAAACCTGAAGAGTGAATTTTATGCCTTTTATGATTCAGGAATTAAAAAATGAAGCAGAGCTGAAAAAATTCTTTGAATGGAGTTTTATCTCATACAGAGAAAACCAAACAGGAGAAGCTGATGATTTTGAAAAACATCAACAAGAAGTAAAATCGTTTGTTGAGAGTCAATCCAAAAAAGGGATTTTTTTCATTAAAACAACAGCTGGTAAAGAAATAGGGTATATATGGGTGTCAACCCGTTCAGGGGGGGAGATATGGGATTTCGAAGATCATTGTGCATGGATCTATGATGTTCGAGTGAGTCCAGAATATCAGTATAAGGGATTTGGGAGACAATTGCTTACTCAAGCAGAGACTTGGGCACGAAAAGAGGGCTTTGACACAATTGCTCTCCATGTCTTTGGTAAAAATATTCCTGCTATCAACTTATACAAACACATGGGCTATTCACCTAAAAACTGCTATTATCAAAAAAGAATTTCCACTGAAAACCAAATTCAATCTCATTCTATCAACTATTCCTTTAGAAAAATGGAAATAGCTCAAGATAAGGATAATTTTCTTTCTTTAGTGTATGAAAAATTTAGAACACGTGCTTTGACGACAAAAGAAGTTACATAAGACGTAATGAGAGAGCGATTTGAGAGATACATTAACCAATTTGATTTTGAAGGAAAAAAATATTTCATTTTCATAGTAGAGGATGAAAATAGTAAATTTGTAGCCTTTGTTTGGTTTTATATCTCTCAAGGCGACCTAGGATCTGAAAAATATGTCTGGATACTTGATATTGGTGTGAAAACAGAGTATAAAGATGAAAACATTGAGACTCTTCTAGTTCGCTTTGTAGAGCAATGGACAATAGAGCATGAGTTAAAAACTATTAGGTTAGGAGTTCATACTCAAGAAACGCTATTAATTCGAATTTTAGAGAAATTTGATTACCGGATCACTAATCTCTTTCTTTATAACAGAATAAATTATGAAGATGTATTACAAATCATTTGATTGTGCGAATCCAATATATTCAACAGTTGAGACTCCACCCTTGGATGGAATGATTCTCTATCATTCAGTCAGAAATGCGTCGATTTTTGAAGAATTACTCCTTTTTCCTCTTTGATTTGATATCCCAATTGCTCCTACTTATTTTAACTTCTTCATTAAAATCCCTCTGACTACAATATATTGGATAGATCTGATAGAAATTTTCATTACAGGAATTACCTACTTAAAAAGCAAAAATTCTAATCCTTAAAATCAATCGAAGTTCAAACAAGATATTTTTATTATATACAGGATGATTTATCGTTGGTCTGATTGTAGCTATTAAACAATTTGCTGTAGAGACGTTAATAGACCATCATATCTTGATATATATCGCTCCACGCCAGTGCATGTTATCATCAGGTCCAATATTCCAATGTTTTATAGGTTCAAAATTTGTTGAAAAGTATTGAACTACTTCTTCGTCGACAAAAGCAAAGAAACGATCTGCTAATGCTACATAATTAACAGAAAACCTGTCAAGTTGCCGAGGAATGTCAGAGAAATTCATGTATTGTTTCCAATCCTGTATAACCATAGATATTGTATCAAAAGCTTGTTTTCGCTGAGAGAGATAAAGAATTATTGGCTCATCAGTAAATATATATTCATTCTCACTTGTATTATCCTTTATGTACGAAGCAATTTCATAATAAGCAGGGTATGCATTAAGCCCTCGTTCAATATGAACCATAGAGAAAGCCATTGTCGTAATTACAAAGAAAATGAAGAAGATTCCCCAAACTGAATGTTTCAAGTTGATTTTTGCCAAATTAAGGTTCCAAATAGAGAAATGCTCTTTATCCTTTGCAAGATACAATATTGATAAAATAATCAGTTGGAAAAGCAAAACAATTTCCCTAAATGGTGTTCCAATTGATCGTTCAAAATCAATGATAAAAAAGAAAATAATTACTAGAAGTATCCAAATACCCAGAAATATTTGCAGATCCCAGTTCGATGCTTGTTTTAATGAAGTATCAATGAATACACCTGCAAAAATTGCTAAAAATATAATTACAGGTAGTGTATAACGGTCTAAAGCAGCATAATTAAACAATATTATCCCAAAAACACTCAAGCATAAAAAAAGCCATGTTCCTACTAAATAAGAAGAACTTGAAGTTAAGGCAGGTTTTTCGAGAACGACGTATTGAATTAATCCAATGGATCCAATTATCCAGATTAATGGAGATTCCAAAATAAGTTGGAAGAAGTCTACAACCGTTGTACCAAAGTCTCCTTCAGTTCTTCCAATAACAGCACTTGTTTGAGCAGTTCCATTGATATGTGCAAGTGCACTGTCAAACATTAAAAATTTGAAACTAAAGTAATCTGGTATACAATTGTAAAAGACTAAAAAGGTTATTATTGGTAACATTCCGATAATTAAGCCTAAGAGATACCATCTGACGTAGAAATATCTATTTTCTAAATTTTTAAGTCTAAATAAGTGGAAAATTAAGAATAAGAGAGTAAAGATAATAAAAGGAAGTGTTGTTTCTTTAAAAAGGAAAGAAAGACTAGCACTTAATCCAGAGAGTAATACAAATAGATATTTCTTTTCTGGGTTCAATGTGGAATCAGAGAATGAAATTACTAGAAAATAAATACTCCAAACCATAAAAAAAATCATTTCTGGTTCTATTCCACTATTAACAAGTAATTTCCCATTTTGAGGGGATATTGCAAAAATAGCTGAAGAAAAAATTGCAGACCGTTTATTAAACACGGTCTGAGTAATTAAATAAATGCCTAAAATTGTACCAGTAAATACAAACCAACTTAGAATTCGGGTTATAAATACGACGTAGATTGGTTCTTTTAATAGAAAGTGGAAGAACATAGTGATGATTACAACACCTGGATTCTTCAGAATGACGATATCATCATAGGGTTTTCCACCATAATCTACCAAATATTTTGAGTACACAAAATAAATTCCTTCATCCATATTTGGTATACGAATTA
>JAEOTI010000353.1 GCA_016839955.1 Candidatus Hodarchaeota archaeon
AGATTAGTGAATACATAACTAAAAAGTCTTATCTTATATTTCTGATGGATTTATTCATTGATCCTGATCTATTCAGACCCCTTCTTACCACTACTAATCCCATTAATTCTAATAATTACGTAATTCTTAGGAATAGTCTGCAAAAGTATATTCACAACAATTTCAAACAAATAATAACAATAGGTAGCAAAATTACATATCCCAAAAGTGAAATAGCGAGTATATTGACAGGGAGTGAAATTAAACTACTTATTAAAGATATAGAATTCGATAAAGCTCTCCTTGAGGCTTGGGAGCCTGTAATTATTTCATGTTACAAAGAAAGTCTACACCATCTGTTAGATCTACTCCAACTTAAAACTAAAAAGAGAAAAGACTCAGTCGTTGATTTAATTAAGAAAATAATTGAAATTGATAATAATAAATTCTGGGAAGATTTTGGCAAGATTGCTACAAAGAAATTGCTCAAATATGACACAGTAAGTAAATTTGCTTTAAATAAGTCCATTCGTAATCTAGGTGAGGTAATTCTTTTACTTCCCACTGGACATTTAAGTTATATAGCAAAAAAAGTGGTTCCAAGCTTCTCTTCTGAAGGCAGAAGTATGTTGTATTCGTTGTTATCAACTATAGATCCTAGTGTGTTGAATAATGAAAAAACATATGAACTTCTAAACGCCATCATAAAATTAGATCCAAAAGAATATGTCAATATTAGTTTACTCCGACTATCAAAGATGATATCTATACCTGAGTTAGAATTATTCACTAAACAGTTTTTCAAAAATCTTTTTGAGTCATATACACTTCAAGTTTTTTCTGATATTGATTTTCACAATTTAATCACCTTAACACAGCTTATTGCAATTTTAATTACAAAAATGTCTGATAAGAAGTTTTTCACTATTCTACAGCAGTTGATACCTACTCTAAATACAGATTGTATTCGTCCAATTTTGGTTAGTCAGACTATTCACAGATTGAAAATGCAAACTGGTGATTTTTCATTGCTTGATAAACTTCTTCCAATAAACACGGAACAAGAATATTCAGAAGAAGGCTACTTATTTCTAACAGAGATTAGTAACCGATTAACTGGACACTCAACGGATAATGACATTAAGTTATTCTTATACTTAAAAAACATGGAATCTCCAGTTAAAAAACCGTTTTTAGAAGCGTATTTTGATAAAATTTCACAAAATACCCTAGAACGTCTTTTTAGTAATGCGAACATCGATTTCGATGGAAAGTATGTCATACCCGCTATTACGAAACGATTTATGGATCAACCACCCCCAAATCCTGAAAGGTATTTTATTTCACTTTTTCAGCAAACTAATCGTAAAGAGGTAAAAAAAGCTGTATTACCACTTCTTGGAGAACATTGTTCCTGGGCAAATTTACCATTTTTGTTAGAATTACCCAATAAAAAGGAATTCAAGGAAGAACATGATGATGCAATCAAGAGATTTGCTCATCGTTTTAGTATTGAATCTTCCCAAACTCTTATGAAAATATGGAGATCTGGACTTAAGGATATATACAATAAAACTGCAAGTGGAGGAGTTCAGCCATTTGTTCAATCAAAAACCTATCAATCTCAATGTCCTAAATGTGGAAATCCGATCCTCGAAAAACAAAAGAGTTGTGGGTTTTGTACTCAACGTTTCACTTGCGCGATCTGTTTGAAGAGCGTCGTGACCGCTGAAAATATTAATCTTGCAGAATGTCCACAATGCTCAAATCTGTTTCATCGGCAACATCTCTCTGCAAGTGTAAAAATGAGACCTGAATGCCCTATTTGCCACATCAAGCTTACTCAACAAGATGTAACTAGTTTACCCTCATTCCAGTTCTTTTTCCATTAGTCCTATTACAAATAAAATGAGAAATAAGGGATTTTTAAACCCCAAATTTATAAAAATGGATTTATTTTTAACCGCCTGGGGATCCATGTGATATCGAATCTTTCCAAGTAAGATCCCAAAGATCCTGCTCTGTTAAAGTTTCTTTCTCAATAACCATCTTGTGAATTCTTTTCAACAGCGCGTGATGACGAATTTCATCATTAAGAATGTATTTAATGATCATTTTCTCTTTTTCATCCTCAAGAGATTTCCATAGCTCTTTGTATGTATCAATCGCTTGTTGTTCTAATCGAATATGCTCTTCGAGGTTATGTTTTAACTGATCCGTAACTTTTTCATCAACTAACGGGTTTGAACCCTCATGAGAGGCTAATAAAGATGATAGTAATAGTGCATGCTTCTTAGAATCGCTTGCAATTCCCTCAATAAGTTCTTTAACCATTTTATTTTTGATATCTTTGACTGCATTAATTGCAGCATCGACAATGTCGTTTTCTAATTTAATTTGCTTTTTAAAAAAATCAACTTGATCCATAGTTTACAATCTCCATTCGTTAAATTGTAATAATTGATTCATCATTTATCTGAACAATTAGTATATCTAATTAAATATTTGAATAGTCATAACCATATGTATCTTTTCCTAATAAAGTAGTATTTGAAGTTATATTCGAAAACTTATATTTAGAAAATCAACTGGAATCGATAAAAAGGAAGAAGAAAGGATGTCCCTATTCCAAGGGTACATCAGGGAAGGCAGCAATACGACACATAGAGGATTCCAGTTCTATTCCCCTAAGAGGAAAACAACCAATCCAAGTTCGTTTATTTTTGATAAGAGGATCATCTGGTATCCATAAATTCTCTGCATGTATCACACCCTTTGGGAAAAGATCTAGGTGCATGATTTGATAGAATTTTTCAGGTGGGAATAGATCATCCCAAGATTTAACACCGTATTTTTCCATTATTTTCTTTTCAGCTTCCAGAAAAGGTTTGGGATGCCAATCACGAATTATTGTATTCATTGGATGGTCTGCACTTCCACAATCTACCCCAATCCACTTAAATTCCATATCTATTGCCCATTGGGGGAAATCTGCATTAGGTCCTGGGTGTTTTACGAAATACCTTACCTCATCAGACTCTTTTTGATCCCAGGCGTATCTCTGATAACCAGTTTTTATTAAGATAATATCACCTTTTCTAATGTCAGCTCTCTCCATCAACATTTCTGGGGAGTAGAGGTCATAATCAGTCATTATATCAGATATATCTACTACAACGCCAGGACCACAAAACTCTTCCAAATCCATTTGACCTATGGATCTACCAGCAGCGTAAAAGTGGATTTCACCGTCAATATGAGTACCAACATGATTGCTTGTTGTTAAAACTTGTCCATTCGCTCCTTGACCCATGTGAGCTCCTGCAATTCTCTTAAAATACTGTAATTGCAATGGGATATAACTGGGCCATGGAGGTGTATGAATAGATAATCTTTGAGTTAAATCTATCATTCTAAAATTCATATAAATCACTTTTATATTTTCATACGTAAAAAAAGGGTTAATTACTTCTGTTTATGAAAAATCGTCCAGAATTACATAAATTTTTCTGTAATTTTTCAACACCTTTTAGTCAGCATTTTTTCTTAACCAGATATTTTAAATCTCGTTAGTTTCTCTTGTTCTTGAATAAGGAAGATATCAATAAATGGCGAAACAAGTTCTTGTTATAGGAGAGAAACCATCTCAAATTAAAAAATTCAGTGAAATCTTATTTTCTTCCGTTAGAACGACTAAAATTGGTTCCCGTCTTTATTCCAGAACAGGATCATGGGGAGGTTATCTTATTACCTTCCTTCCTCTGATAGGCCATATTACCAACATTGATACTCGAAAGGGGTTTGGGTGGAATGAATGTAAACCTATTGAGATTGTTGAAAATCCAAAAGCGCTAATTGTGAAAGAAAATGCTCAGTTTCGCAAAGCAATTCGCTCTATTGCTTTAAAAAGTGATGAATTATGGCTTGCTACCGACCCTGATTCTGAAGGTGATAACATTGCATACGAGGCCTATGTTATCGCTATTAGAGCGAACAAGCGTTTAAAGACAAATACAAAGCGTGTTTGGAACTCATCCTTAACAAGGACTGAGATTATTCGAGCATTCCAAAACCTTCAGTCATGGTCTATCCACCAAGCTCTTGCTGTCCAAGGTCGAAGAACTATTGATGCTTGGGTAGGTTTTGCTGGTACAAGAGAAGTAACAGGTGCTGCACGCAAGGTTCGGAGAATAAAAGGAGTATTGTCAGTAGGTCGTGTACAACTACCTACCCTTAAGTTAATTGTAGATAGAGATCTTGAACGTGCGGCTTTTAATGTTCAAGATAAATATAATATCTTAGCTGATTTATTGGATGACGGTAGAAAGAATGTATTAGCAACAGTTAAGCATGATAAATCGCCTTTTACAAAAAAAGAACCAGTAGAAAATATATTACAAATAATCCAGAGCGCTACATTGGGAAGAATCTCTTCATTTCAAAGCAGAACAACAAAAATCCCTCCACCAAGGCCTATGAATACAACCGATGCACTAGCATTGCTTACCCGCCAACTTAAGATTAAAGCTGATAGAGCTCTACAAACTCTAGCTACTCTATATGAACAAGGATATATCTCATACCCAAGAACAGAAAATAGACAATTCAAAGAGGGGTTTCCCCACAAAGATATATTAACCAAGATCAAACGACATGGTCCTTATCAGAAGTTTTTTGTACAAATAAAGGACATGAAACAGGTTAGAACAAACGGTCGAAAACAGGGTACTGAAGACCATGATCCTATACATCCCACAGGAGAAATACCTCAAATGGGAGGAGCAATCAATGAATTACATCTTAAAAGCTGGGCTTTTATTGTACGCTGGTACCTAGGTATGTTTATGGAAGATTTGATCCAACAACGTGGAGAGGTTCGGCTTAAAATCAAAGATGAGCCTTTTAGCCAGAAATATCAGCAAACTAGCTCTTTTGGTTGGACGGCTTCCATGGAATGGAGAAAACCAAAAGAGACACCAACTTTCTCATTTGAGAATGGTCAGATTGTTCAAGTCCGAAATATAAGATCTGAATCATTTAAAACAAAACCTCCTGGTCGATGGACTGATTCCACTATAATAAAAAGACTTGAGATTATGAAAATTGGTACTAAATCCTCTCGTCCTGAAATTATCAAGAAACTTGAATTTCGTAACTACATTAAACGTAAAGGGACAGCTTATGAGAGTACAGAGATAGGTCAGAATATAATTAAAGTATTTGACCAAATCTGGCCTGATTTGGTAACTCCTAAGTTCACGCGTCAAGTA
>JAEOTI010000354.1 GCA_016839955.1 Candidatus Hodarchaeota archaeon
GCGCGATGGACATAAATCCTGTCCATAATTCTTTGAGTGTAAATTCCAACTAAAAATTAACTAGTTCGATACAATTTGGCTAGAGAGGGTGATACCCCCTAGCTCAAAAATTAACACTTTTAATGCAATATATATTAATATATAGCACTATATATTTTATGGATACATTTTCTGTACATAATTATGGCTATAAATCATGTCCAATTGTATTAAACATGTAACTATGGACATAAAATGTGTCCATATTTATCAGTTATGGACAGTAATTCTGTCCATAATTTAGTTAAAGATGCAATAATGAACACAACAACTGTCAGTTGAATTACGGACATAAATTCTGTCCATAATAGTGAACACTGTTTCTAAGCATATTTACATAAAGTTTTATAAGACTTGTCCAAGATATATTGTTTTGATGTAAGATGAAAACAATGAATAAGATGAGATGGTTCACTATCATATCAATGGGTGTAGGATTATTGATTGGTGCTGTTACACTTAGATATTATCCTGATAGATGGAATGCAGACTCATTGTATTTATTATCAATATTTATTTTTTCTGTTTCTATAGGTATGGGTGCAATGGTAGATTATTTTGATGATGAAATATTATCTAAGTTACATCAAGCACATTATATCCATAGTGGTATATTAAATGATTGTACTTATCTGAGTAAAGAAAGGCATTATATGGATTTAGATTTAACATCAGATATTATTGGGAAGATGCTTGGTAATTTAAGAACTTTGGATGAGGATGAAAGAAATGATGCATGGGGTTTATTGGAACAAAAAGATATTAATAGCTGTTATTATATTAATAAATGTCCGTATAGTTCAAATGATTGCACTAAAGAAAAACAAAAGAATTGTGAGGTGTTAAAAAATGAGTAAAACAGTTAAACGTGGAAAGAACTATATTTGTAATTGTGAAGAATGTGGTAGAATGCATATATGGAATAAACCCACAGCAGAAAGTTATAATATGAAATATACTTGCAGAGAATGTGGACATGAGAACGAAATTAATGAGGTGGATTATAAATGAAAGTAGTTGTTGGAACTGATAGAATAACTATAGAACCAGAAACAGATTCAGATAGAGTTTTATTATTATATTGGAGAGATAGAGAAGGTCAAAAAACATCATTGGAATGGGATTCATTTTCAGATGTAATTGGTGGATATGTTAAAAGTAGCATATGTTTATATGTAAATTTCGATTTAGTTGTGGAGGATGAAAAATAATGAAATCAGAAACAGAAGTTTATGAGAGACTTAAATTAGTTAATAAAGCAATATTGATAAATATGCAGTTAAAAATATCTACATCATCAAATTTAATTGCATTTAAAACATGTCTTGAGTGGGTTTTGGAGGATGATGAAGAATAATGTTTATAAAAAGTCTTGCAAGATTTAAACGTGAAAAACTGTATGGTGCATTGGATAAGGGGAGAAAGAGAGTACCAGAAGAATGGGATATGCATACACTGGTAAAGGCTTTTTATCGTGAAGAGACAGAGTTCATTGGTGCATATGAGCATTGGAACATACATGATGACCCATCAGTATCAGATATTAAAGCTGTAATGGAGGAAATTGCAGACTTGTCCAATATTCTTGATTTTATTTATGATAAAATGTTAACAGAGATTGAATTGATAATGAAGGCACATGCTAGAAATCCAGTGTTGTGATATATTATGGATGTAAATAAAATAAGAGAATTATTTTTAGGTTTAATGATTAAAGAGTATATAGAGTTACTTTCAAGGTTGTATGGTACAAATTATCCTAAATGGGAGTGTTTGATTTATGGTTGAAAAATATTTTATAAGTGTAAGACCAAAAGAAATTGTTAATGATTTAAAAAAATTAAGAATTGATATGTTAGAATATGAAAAAGATAGTATTAGACCACATCCAAGTGTTGTATTTGGTAGAATAACAAAAATATTAGATAAAATGGGTATAAGAGTTGATGATAACACAATGGAGAGATGAATGTGAGTTATATTAGAAGAACAAACGATGAAATAGAGGAACAAATAAAATTATCATGTTCATTATTACAAGAGATGGGGAATGAGGGTTTTACTGTTCCTGATAATATGGCAAAAGTAAATTATTTATCATTAAGAACTACAATAAGAACATTATTATGGTCATTAGGTTATGATTTTGATGAGATAACAGCAATGATAGCTAATTTTGATAAAGGGGGTGATTTGTTTTGGACATAAAAACAATACAGAGTTTAGTTTATAGAGAATATAAAAAGAATGAATATGAATACATGTGGAATCTTGAAGATTTGAGAATGTTACTTAGAGAAATATCAAAATATAGTATTGAATACTTTAAAGGAAATCAATTTAAACAATTACTAACAATTGCTGATGTTGCAGAAATCGGTTTAATAAATACAGAGGTAAGTGAATTATTAGAGGACGTAAGAAAAGATAGGAGCATTGAAAAACAAGCAGAGGAACTTGCTGATATAACAATTAGAGTAATGAATTACTGTAATAGAAAGGGAATAGATTTAGAATCTGCTATACTAAAAAAACATGAGAAAAATATGGGTAGAGAATCACTACATGGAAAATTAGTTTGATTTTTTTTTAAACTCGAAAAAGGAGTCGACACCCCTCATTTTTATTCGTTTTTTATGACTCTTTTTCATTTTCAGTCAATATTAAACTTGAATCTCAAATTTTCTTTCTAATTACAATATAGATATAGATAAATTACTAAACTATCTTTCCTAAATGCTTATATCCATGTTATATCTTACAAATCTATTAGCTGGATGAGCTTATCTTGGACAAGCATTTGATGGAAAGTTTGTGTGGGACTTGTCTCAATTCAAGTGTTTTGAGCAGTACCAGATTTTTATATATTTGGTGTAAGGCACACAAAAGAGTTGTAAAAACTTTACCAGAAGAATGTGATAGGTTCATTGATAAGAACATTCAGACTAACTTGGAAGGGGGGAAAAAATGATATGGTAAAAGTGAAAGATATAGCTGTTGAAGCAGAAGGTAGAATTGAACTGAAACAACTAGTAGATTTCATGGATGAAATAGGAGGAAAAATTGCATTAAAAGCAACAAATGAGAAAGTTATTAAAGAGGGAACAAGAAAAGAAACTAGGTATCAAGATGGTATGCCTATGGACGTTGAGCATCCAGTAACAGCAGGATTGCAGATTGAATATATTACACAGCCAAACTTTTCTAATCCTTGGGACTTTAGAACAGGAGAGAGGTTTGATAAACCAGAAGTCTATAAAGATGGGATGGTAATTATACAGAAGTATGGAAAACAAGGTGGTGCAATTATGGTTAAGGCATTAAATAAGTTGAAACTAGATGATACTGAGAGATTGCAGGATAATTTCTACAATTACAAGCTTAGAGCACAGAGAACAGGTTTTTCAAGGCTGTATCCATTTGAACTAGTTGAGTAAGCAAACTATCTTCTTTTTTTAACAATCTTTTTTTGCATAATATTTATATAGTAAGAATGTAAAGTAGATATAGCCAACTCTGTGTGCCTCACACCTCTATAAATCCACGATATAGAGGTGTGGGGATATAGATTTTTAATCTGTTTCATGGATAGCTAATTCTAACATAAGTTTTTTAAACCTTGTGAACCATTAGTATTTTTAACTCAGGAGTTGGCTTATACTGGTTCGTGGTGAATCACCAGAAGATTCTATCACAATAGAAATGTATAATAATCTCTTGAGACAAAAGAATGAATTATTAGAAGAATTAAAAGAAATAAAGAAAACAAAAACAACTGAATTTAGAACAGGGTATTTTGAGAAAAAAATTGTTAAACATGGTAAAAAGAAAAAACAGAAATTAGTAAGGTTTGAAAAGAATCCTGCAAAATTGAGTTTAGGATGGTTTGGTAATTTAGAGTTTTTCTGTTATCCATATTCAGACTTTAATAAAATTTTTATAAGAGATGGGAATAAAATACATGGTTTTGACCAGTATGATTTACCAAGAATATTTGCAATATATAATAAAGCTAGGTGGGTTACTGAGCATGGTTCAGAAGCTGTTAAGGGTAGTCTTGATTCTGAATCACCTTTAGCAAGGATGATACAAAATGCTTATAATGCTGGATTACAACAAGAATTAATACGTGATAGTAAGAACAAAAAAGATAAATTTGAAACTAGACTAAAAGCCTTGGAAAATATGAAACCTGAGATAAGGGAGAGGTGGTTAGAAGATGACCCAACTCTCAGAAAGGCATGGGAAAAGAAAAATGAATCTAAGAGTGGGGGTGGTCATTAAATGGGAATAAGAGATAAGTTTAAACAATTGAAAGAAGAGGTTGATGATATTAGACTTGAAAGAGCATTTATAAAGGCAGAGAAAGAAGCTGAACAATTTGATAAAATGAATGAAAAACTTAAAAAGTTAAAAGCTAAAAATGAAAGACTTATTGCTAAAGAATCAAGAGCATCAAGAAAAAAGGCATTAAAAAGGGAAATAAAAATATTAGAGAGTAGAGTTACTTTAAAAGGTAAGGCTGTTACAAAAGCAGAAAAGGGAGTTAAAACAGCAACAGTAGAACTAGGAAAAACAGTAAAAGGTATTAAGAAATCTAAGGATTATAAGGATTTTGTCAAGGAACTAAAGTCTGGATTTTCCATGAGTGAAAATAAAACCAGAGGAAAAACAAAGAAGAAAAAAACAACGAAGAAGAAAAAAACAACAAAAAAGAAAAAGACAACAAAAAAGAAAAAAAAGAAAAGGAGTAAGAAATAATGCCACATAAATTTTATTCAGTCAAATTAAAGTCTGGTAAGGTAAGGAGAAGAATTCATGATTCAATTACAGGTAGGATTTTGAGGTGGGTTGATGCTGATGATTTGGATGAACCAGAAGGAGAATTTAGAATTGTTGAGTGGGTCATGCATTGGGCGTATAGTGATGGTTCACCTTCTGGTAATAGACATTTTGAATTAAGATTACAGTTACCAGAAGGGTATGATGATTCTTATATGGAAGGGTTGGGTGAGGACATAATGGAGTCCTATGTTAGTGAGGAATTGGTATCAGAATCAAACTTTAATTTTGATAAAAAAGGAATAGATTTTATAAGATATGATAACATAGAGGAAATTAATTATAAAATTGTGGATGTTGCAAGACCACAATATCAATATCCAAAAAAGAAAAGGTGGGGTGAATGGAGAAGGTAGATGATTTTGCAGTAAGATTTCAATTAGTTGAAAGGAGTAAAAATAAAGTGGTTGATGAGTTTGATATGGAGATACCAGAACATGTTTATGGTGTTGCAACAAATAAAAGTGAAACACCATTTCTTGTTGCTAATGAATTTTTCAATAGGATAAGAAAGAGCATTAAAAAATAGGGGGTGATTCATGAAAATGACAACATTCAAAGGTCGAACCGTTCAAGAAATGAAGGAATATATGTTGTGTGTTCTTGATGTGGCAAACTCAGTAATTGAGGAAACACCACATATAAGAGTTAGTGGTGCAAGAGATACAAGAATATCAACATTTGCTGTTGCAAAAATGATAATTGAGGCTGATAAGATAAAATGAAAACTATGTTATCAAATGCATATTTCGATTTGGAAACACTAAGTTTAAATCCATATGTGCCACATGCAAAAATTGTGTTGGCACAATTTAAATATGAAGGGGAATCTTATTTAATAAATGAATGGAGTAAAGGAGAGACTAGTCTAATAAAAAAATTAAATAGTTTATTTGCTCAACTGCCACGATATACACCAATAATAACTTATAATGGTGGATTTGATTTTAACTATTTACTTGGTAGAATGAATGTTTTGAATTTTTCTGATGAAGAAAAAATTATAATGCATGATAATTTTATAAGGGGGGTTAAACACTGTGATTTATTGCAGTTTGATGGTGGATATTTTGTACCATTATTTAAGATAGCTAGAAAATGTGGTTTTCCATTGCAATCTGAATATGATGGTAGTCATATAATGGAACTATACAAAAATAAACAATATGCTGAAATATGTGTGCATGGATTAGAAGATATAGAAGTATTGGAAAAATTAGTTATCAATACAAATATAGCTGATAGGTTTTTACAAACTGAAATATTAACTTGGACACAAAGGATGTGGAAAAGATAACAGAAAAAGCATTGGAATTAGCAACAGCACATTGGGAGTCTTATGTTAAGAAGATAGTTGAGGCACACGAACCAGATTCATCAGTTGTAGAAAAATGTGGTATTCATTATATTTTAACCTTTGTTCATGGATACAAACATGGTGTGGAAGATGCTGAAAATAAAGAGAAGTAATAGAATATCAATTGATATTGATTCAAATAATCAACTTCATTTACTGAAATCATATTTTAATATGAAGAGATTAACAGATGTTGTATTTGTTTGGAAAACTAATAAGGGTTATCACATACAAGGATA
>JAEOTI010000355.1 GCA_016839955.1 Candidatus Hodarchaeota archaeon
TAGTTTCAACCCAAAGATGATAAGTCGAAAATAATCGATCATAGTATGTATCACCCGAAGGAAAAACATCATCATCAGTGCAGCTTAACTGAGTTAGGGTCTGTTCTAAATTTTTATCATCAATCCTTAGCATCAATCCTTAGAAGAAAATAATCTTTTTTCTCTCCCAACGCAAAGATTCGTGTTACTTAACCTCAAAGAAAGGATGATTTTAATACTTAAGAATTTTGCAAAATTTTGCTAGTATTTTTTGATTAAAGAAGAAATTGAAATCTCAAAAGAGATGCCTTTTGGAAAATAACAAATATTTCAGGAACAAAACTTGGAATGTTATCTTTTTTTAAAAGGAATCAAGGTTTAACCACTTTAATAAAATTAATTATTTCATAAAAATCCTTGCTACCTTTTGTTCATAGTCTGAAAGGATTCCAACCTTATTTTCGGGAAATTTTCTTAACATCTCAACAGTTTCTTCCCAAAGATGGTAAGTGAGAAATAAACGTTCGATGTACGTTTCGCCTGACGAAAAAAGATCATTATCAGAATATAAGTGGGAAGATAAAGGCGCGATTAACTCTCTTTCAGATTGACTTAATTCAATCATCTAATCCTATCCAAAATTAGTCATTATTAACAACCTAAATCATAATATAAGTTGGTTAGTTTAATAGGTTGACATTAAATAAGCAAAGGTCGTTACATTTTGAAATAAAATTGAAAAACAATTTTTTTTTGTAATTTCAAATGAATATGTAATTAAGAGATCGATGGCAAAAGGATGATTTTCTTTATTAAAGGGATTGAATCAAGGTATCTCTCAATTAAGTTTGAAAAAAAAACAGTTATTATTAATACTTTGTAAGATAGGAAAAAAATCCCAACGAATATCAAAAAAAGACTAAGAATGCTAAGGAAATTTTCGTTGTGTGATATTACTTTTATCTCAGGAAAAATTGGTGGAAGTTCTAAATTTACTAGCCGATCTCGTTTAGAAAAACGTTTTCGAAAGATCATTCTTAGACCAATATTTATTGTTTTGAAGTATTGACAACTTAGTTCATCCTTATCTTATTATAACTCATCGACAGAGACAGGTCATTAAAAACCCGACAAAAAAGATTTGATCCAATTCTTAGAAAAAAATGTGTATTATGGCGTTTAAAATAAGAAATTTGACCAAAACACATACTTTTCCTAGTTTAGAGGAGATGATATATGAAATGACGATTTAGGGGAAAATGAATTGGAAATTGCTCTTTCTCTCAAATGGATATTCATATAATTTTAACGATATTGAAATATTACTTACTTATAATATTGTTCTCTAAAGCTCTACACTCGATAATTGTCCTGATCGTAGCCAGTATTCGTTGTTATATTTCAGTGAAGGAATCTACTCGTTTTTTAGTAAGTTTTTTCACCATTGCGGTACATAATTTTATAGTTTGCTCAACATCGTCTAAATCGAGCATACCATTATGGCTATGGATGTGACGAGTGGGTATCCCTAAGTAAAGACTTGGACATCCCTCTAAAAGGAGATGAAAAGCACCTGCGTCAGTTCCGCCTTTTGGGGTTTGTCCTAATTGATATTTAATTCCTTCTTCTTCCGCAGTATCAATAGCAAAATTGAGAAGGTTCTGATTAGGGATCATACTCGAATCATATGTGCTAATACTAACTCCATGCGACATTTTTGAAGGAGCCTTAGTTTTTTTAACCCCAGGAACATCTCCAGCAATGTCAACATCAATAGCAAATGCAACATCCGGCTTAACCAAATGAGTGGTTGTTCGAGCGCCTCGCAATCCTACTTCTTCTTGAGTAGTAGCACTCCCAAAATATGTGTTTGGGTGGTCATTACCTAAACGTTTAGCAATTTCTACTGCAACCAAGGCACCTACTCGGTCATCGAACGCTTTACCTACTGCAAGTGTCACATCACGAGACTCTTTTTCCCCATTATCCTTCTTTTCAATACGCTTACGTTTGAGGATCTTAAATTTTGAATCTGGGACAATAGGATCTCCTATTCGAATGCCTAGTTCTTTTAATTCATCGTTCGAAGCACAACCGACGTCGATGAACATTTGGTTTTTTGTAACTACTTTTTTTAGCTCCTCAGGATCGAGTACATGGGGGGGCTTTGCAGCAATAACCCCATTGATTAGATTTCCTTTGCGGGTACGTATTAATACCCTCTGGGTCAATAAGGTTTGATCCCACCAACCTCCCAACTCTAAAAATGTCAGGTAACCATCTTCAAATCCATTCACACAGAAGCCAATTTCATCAATATGACCTGCCACAAGGACTTTTGGATCTTCTGAAAGCCCTTTTTTCTTAAATACAAGGGAGAAAAGTTTGGTCGACATAAATTCGTCGCAATGATTCTTTGCAGCGTCTTTAATAATCCTTAATGGATCAATTTCAAAACCACTAGGACCAAAACTATTACATAATCTCTCAAAAAGGTTAATATCCAACTCAGGCACTTTTCCAACCTTCTTAACTGCTTTATTAAGGAAATTTTCAATAATACTTTAAGTGAATCTATCTCATCATTGAATCAAACAAATAGAACTTTTTTTTATATAAGAGTCCTACTTCTCTTAAGTCGCATTAGTGCTATAAACAATATACACAATAGTACGCTGATCATAGGTAGGGGATTATCATGAGATTTTGGTATAGAAGAAATATTAGACCCTAAATAACTGTTGTTCGATATAGGATATGTATAGACCGAAAAATCTCTTTGTTTTGTCTGTCCATTGTCAAGATATAATACAATTGAGAGAATATGATTCCCCTCAAGCTCTTTATTAATATCCCATTGAAATTCAAAAGGAGCTGTTAAATCCTCAAATCGGAACTCATTATCTACTTGAAAAACCACTTTCTCAATTTCAGTTTCATTTTCAAGTTCTACAAATAGATTTTGGGTACCAGCAAGAAAATCTCCGTCGTGAACTCCTGTAACCATAATTGATGTATCTATGACGTTCTTTCCTGTTAATTTCGTGTCAGAAATATCTATTACACGGTTAATTCCATCATTTACAGCGATTTTTACGAAATAACTCTGATTCATATCCAATAAATCACTTGGGTTGAATTCAAATGAATTTCCAAGAGTATTATTTACAATCTCAGTCCAATACAATCCATCAAGGCTACAATAAATATTAAAAGACAAAGAGTCATTTTCTGGATCAGTAGCATTCCAAGAAAGGGTATAGTTTTCTTCTGTGACAAAGTCGGTTGGATTGTGTAACTCTATTGTAGGCTTCTGATTAGAAATTGTTTCTCTTGGTTCCTGTAGCATGTAATTCATTGCATTCCAGACTGACAAGGAATTCTGGATGACTAAGTTTGCTGCAGGATTAAATACATCCCAGATTCCAACGTAACCTCCGTCTTCACTGGAGTACTTGGTGTTAGGGCCTCCATATGTCTCTAAAGTGAACGCGAAAATACCTTCTACTCCATAACACCAATCTCCCCATTCACCATTGACTTTATACCCTCCTATTTCATCCCAAGTAGGATAACCTGTAACAGAACATAGCTGAGCAACAATAGCATTTATTTCAACTTGATCAGGAGCGGGATCATTCGTATACCCCCAAGGTCCTATTACTGCTTTGACTCCTGAATGCAAACTAATCGCAAAGTTAAAGTCATGCTGTCTAACAAAATCTCGAATTGCTTGAGTTTCAGGTTCACTGAAGGGGTATTCTCCTCGATAAGTTTGAGACCGCGGATTAGCTGAACTTCCACCTCCAATGAATTCATAACCATAATTCCGGTTAAGATCTACCCCCCCTGGTGCATCTTCTCCAACTAAAGCATCTGCATCCGATAGAGAGTCAATTCCTTCGTAATAATAACCGATTTCAGCAACAAAACCGTTATCATTAACATCAAAGATTTCCTCTTCATCATCCAAAGTACCATCATTATCTTCATCAATCGGTGCATGGTTTTTACGCATCCATGGGAAACGGTGTAGTACTTCTAAACCATCTGGGTTTAACATCGGAGTCACATAGATCTCTCTGTGTTTCAACAATTCCGTAAACAATGGATTTTGTATATTAACTTCATAGAGCAACTTATCGACAAAGTACATTGTATTTGGGATAGTAATTACCTCTCTTGCATGATGATGTGCTACCAAGTGAAACTCACTCTTTTGATGTGTTATCGATTGGTTAGTAATTCTCAATGTCCAAATATCTCTTCCGTGGTGAGTTTTTCCAATTGAAAAAAGCTGTACAAGATTTGGAAAAAGATTTTCTAGTAGAATAAGTTTAGCAGTTAATTCCTCATAATTATAAAAGGGACCTAATCCTCTTCCCCAAACTACAGAATCGTCTCCAACAATAGGTCCTGATACATTAGCAAATTCATCCCACATCCAATTATACATTGGACCATAATTTTTGTTAAATGATGAAGAAGATAAATCTTCATTAAATATTAAAGATGAAGATGAATTATAATCTACCATTGGAATAAGGAGACAGATTGAAAGAATGAGAATGAATAATCTCATGAACATACTTTTCTATCTTCTCATTGATAAATGCTAACGAATCTGCATTTGTTTCTTTGTATTAAAACTATGAATATTCAATCAGAAAATTCTATTAAGAGTTAAAAGAAATTCGAGATCTTTCTGTAGACACTATTTGGTTTTTTGATTACACCTAGGAATTATCTTAAAGAATTCTTTATAACTAAAAAGATCTTTATCGACCAGAGGAGCAGAAATATGCGCTTAAATACATTTATTCAATTCAGTAAGCTTTTTTGTTTTATTCTAATTAGTACTATGATAATTAGTATTATTACTTATCCTAATCCAATCTTATCTTCTGAGAATACTCAGTATTCACTTAATAGTAACTCTATAGAAAGCGAAAAAAAGCTAATTTTAGCACCTGTTGCAGATAATGTGAATTATGAAGAGGACGTCTACCTAGAAGTATGGAGGGACGGTACAGTAAAGAAAATCTGGAAATTTGTAGATGAAGGGAATAATCTCTTAAGTTTTCCAACTATACTACCAATTCCTCTTAACTCTACATATTCTGGAGTTCGAGATATGAGAATCGACCTTCTTTTAAGCGACATACCCTGCACTGATCCATCTTGGGGTTATATGTCAGATTACGACCAATTTGGGGGAGGATCTTACCCCGATTTCGCAACATTTTCCTCGAATGAACTCTTGGTTAGGTTTCTAGTCTGGAATCAAACAACAAATGACACCATAAATTTTGGTCTTAATGAAGCAAGGGAATCTATCACAGATGCTATAAGTGACCTTTCTGGAGTCTTTGGGATAGATTTTCATCTAATGACGAACAGAACTGGAACTTTTGATGGTGATTATGGAGTCGAGCAAATCTGGCGAGGTTTTCTTTTCGACCTAAGTAATGCTTGGCAAATTTTCTTTTCAACTATTCCAACTAATGAAGGACTTGGACCAAAATCCATTCAACAACTAACTCAAGCTGATGCCAGAAGTATTTACATTATAGCTGAGTGGGACGAGAATCCCTATCGGGGAGGAGTACCTGGTTTAGATGAGGAAGATGAACGGTGGGAATTTGAAACTACAATTTCTTTAATTGAAAAAGAAAAAATAACACTAAGTTCTTCTACAAACCTTCTCTACCTTAACCAGCTGTTAAATTTTGAAAGTATCCTTTATAGTCACCAAAAGGCAAATGACTCTGAAATTTTTGTAAGAATTCCTTATGGGAGTAAAATCAACTCAGTTGAACCTTATGAACCCGCAAATACGAATGATGTATGCTATGTTGGTTTTGACCTAATTCCCAATCATAATAGGCGAATTACTGAATACGATATAATCAATTTCACACTAGAAGAACTGCCTATGCCTAATCTAGTAGCTCATACATCTGCAAATTCCACGGTGGTGTCTCCTGGCGATATTGTAAAAATAAAATACGAAATTATTAATTTAGGTGAAACAACAGCCTATAATGTAGAACTTTGGGGCTTTGACAATACAACTGGATCTCCCGATATTGGGTGGAATTTCATCAATGAAACAGAACAGAATCATAATTATACAGGTCTCGTTGGTGGACAAGCTTATTTCTTTTTCGATGAAATCAGTCCTGGAGAGAAATTAATACAAACAGTTGTCTTAAACGCGACATCTAGTCACGAGAATAGAACTTTTGTTAGTACAACTTATGTTCACTATGGTGCTCTTGATGATCCTACATCAAATACTGGATGGATCACTGAAGATATGGATTGTTGGGGAAATGATCTTGATTTCTGGTATAATCATACAAATCCCGGACCAGTATTCACTCTCAAGGTTCAACCATTGAAATCTATCGTACATGTTGGTGAAACAATTTCAATAAGCACTAATATTACTAATACCGGTAATATGGCCGCAGAGAATATTATGTGGGTTGCCCCGCCATTTGGGTTCAATATGACAAATACAAATGGGATCATTGATTTTCTTGGTGCAAAAGAGTCAATTATTGTGACTGTTGATTATTTAATAGATGGTGCTAACCAATATCAAGTGAGATATAATAGAGATTATCTTTTAACAAGACAACTTGGCGGAACAGTGGACTTAGGACCTTGGGGAAGAACAGACGACGATGGTGGAGTAGACTATGACGGTTGGTACATAACCTCATACTATGCTAACACGTCAATCGATGGTAGCTCAGTTTATCATTATAATTATGCTAATCGTGGTGACGTTTATGGATCTGAACTTCGAATCGATGTGTTTCCGGCAGTTAATCTGACATTTGGTCCATTTCTAACGGTTGGAGTCGATTATAGTCCAGAGAATCCATCCAGTGGGGAAATTATCACCGTAACTATGACTGTAACTAATATTGGTGATAAAACTGCTGAGAACGTAGTTGTTACAAGCGAGTTTTCAGAGAATGAATGTAATTTTTATGCAGGAACGGGTACCGTTTTCGGACCTGATCCTTCAAATTTGTTAGGACGTCGAATTAATTATGATTGGGGAAAACTTTCACCAGGTGATTCCTTTACTCTAACATATCAGTTAATGGCCAAAGAAAATGTAACAAGCTATTCGTTTTCTTATGCATCTGTGGACTGGGGTGCATTCCCAGGTCTTTCCAGAGTGTTTAACACTAGAACGTTCGATCAATCAGCACCTGTGATTGAAAGCCTAACTTTGATGGAAACTCTACAAGGAAAAGCTGAAGCAATTTTAAACTGGAATGTATCTGATGATCATACTGGAACGTATAGAGTTCTTCAGACAAAAGCCACTGGGAACGTAACTTATACCGAAATCTCCTCGGGGACTTTAAATAAAAGTAGAGAACAAATAACTTACTCCGTCGCTGACCTTGAGAAAGGACAATATCTCATCTGTTTAGAGGCAACTGACAATTGTGGGAACACTGCAAATGCTACTGTGTTAGTGATAATTACTGTTCCTGAAGAAAAAGGTGGTTTCTTGGAAGACATGGGTGATTATTTCGGAGATAACCTATTTTCACTTTTAGGAATGGGAATTCTTGGCGCAATCGCCCTCGCTGAAGGGATTTTTATCTATTTTATGAGAAAATCATCCTCAGAATGAAAAAAAAGGAAACAAAGAGAATTCTGATTATTGGTTTGCTTATATGTGGGCTAAAAAGAAGTAATGAGGTAAATTAATTTGAAAGTTCTGGTCATTTATTTCAGTCAAACGGGCAATACGGAAAAAGTAGCATTAGCAATCCATGAAGAAACTTTAAAGGAGCATTCAAGCCTTTTAAAGAAAATTCAAGATGTCGGGATGAGTGAAACAGAAGAATATGATTTGATTTTTCTAGGATCTGCTTGTCATTCAGCGGATTTAGGGACCAATGTTAAGGGATTTCTAGATAACATTCCCAAATCACCGAGATTTAAGCTTGCTGGATTCTTTACTCACGCCACTTATAGTAATGGGAAATTTTTTGAGGACTGGGCGGGTAAGTGCGTTCTTTCCTTCGAAAGAGCTTGTAGGGAGAAAGAAATTGACTTTAAAGGATATTACCATTGTCAAGGAGCCCCCTCTCCTCCGATCGAAGAATTTATATATCGAGAGATCATTACAGATAAGCAGGAATGGGAAAAATACCTTGAAGAAGTCAGAAAACATCCAACATCTCAAGATTTACAGAAGGCAAGAGCCTTCACCCGAGAAGTACTATCTAA
>JAEOTI010000356.1 GCA_016839955.1 Candidatus Hodarchaeota archaeon
CTTTTGGTTCCTCTACAACTCCTATAGAAAAGATGAAAAGTAAATTCAATCATTATCAATATTTAAAATATTTTCCATAAATGGTTAAGTGAAATAAGGATTTATGACTTATAAAAAACCAAAATATTAGATTCGTCAAGATTGCGCAACGTTTATAAACGATGTTTAATGCTATGTAATTAATAGACATTAGACGATTTACGGTTGAGATTGGAGAATAAATTATGGAGGCACCTGAAAATGAATTTTCATCATCAAATTGGTTTTTATTGAGACTGAAAGGGTGGCATATTTGGTACTTTCAGAATCTTTTACTTTTAATTTTTGGAGTTTTGTTGATTCCCTTTGGAATACTTTTGTTTGTTGCGCATCTCTTGGGAGTCTATTTAGGTAATATTTTGGATATGTTTTATGCAATTGCTTTAGTTCTAGACCTAGTTGCAGTGACTTCAATTTCGGTTTCTGTTATTGTTGAAGGATATCAAAAAAAAATCTTCGTTATCGGTGGTTCTGGATTATTATGGGTATTTTTTACTCTCTTGTGGCGAGTTCCAAAGTTTTTACAAGAACCAATAGGTGTTGATCTACAAGAAACAACTGCAGAACTCACATCAAGCAGCCTGTATCAACAATCAATCTTTATGCTCATAGGGAGTATTTTCCTATTACTCTTTCTTGTGCAAATAAAAAATCAATCAACCAGTAAAGGCAACCTTCTCGGTACTAAAACAGTTTATTATGGGATTATCAATTGTTTAAGCTGCATTTTGCTTTTCTATGCTAGTATGGATGGTGGAAGAACATATGGATTCTTTGCTATTTTATTTGGTGGTTATTTCCTCAAACTATTAGTGTTACCTTTCCTAGGTATGAAATTCACGAGAATATTCATTGCAATAACTGATACAAAGCCATTTTATCCCACAGTACTACCAGTTCAAGCCACGAAAAAACAAAGGCCAGTAGTTCAAGAAGAAGTTTCAAAGACATATAGATGTATGAACTGCGATAATGAAAATTCAAAAAAGGTATTGAAATGTAAATATTGCGGTTTTTATCATAGTGATTTCCCTGTAACTCTTAAAACGGATGAAGAAAGTCAGAAAAGAATAACCAAGATAACTACTAAAGAAAAACCAAAGTCTAGCTACCGATCTATCAGATTATTACCTCCAATCAGAACTATTAGTCTTTCTTTAATCTTGTTTATTCTTCTATTAGTTTCACCTGTATCTCCTTTTTTTCTTGAAAACAATTTACCCGATTATGACAGTAATGTTCATATTAATAGATTTGCTGAAACTCCTGAAGCAGAGTCGGTCATGCAGTATATCGAACAACTACAATTGGATGAACTCACAGGAGATGATTTTCGGTATGGTCAACGTCTCGTGGATAATAGCACACTTAATTACTTCTTAGGTAAGGTTAATGAGGCAAGGGAAGATATATGGGGAAAACCCCCGAACATTGAATTTGTATGGAATATGTCTGTTGAATCTGTACAAGAAATTCTGAATTTGACAACATTCTTAAGATTTTGGGATTCTATGAAAAAAATAGACGAATATCATACCGATGAAGCTTATTTAACATGGTGGGATAATCAAACTCAATACGAACAGGAAGACGGCTACGATTGGGATTTTACTGAATCTCCTTTCAAATATTTTTCACACCCGGTAACATGGATATGTTCAGGATCATTCAGATGGTACTATTCACAATTTTATTCGTGGAAAACAGTGGCAAATCAATTAATTTTCCTTGATTCAGAGTTGAATATTGTTTGTTTAGCGTACAAAAGTTTCTCCTTCCCATAGGATCCTTAATGGACACATTTCAAGGCAGAAAGGATCAATCTTAATTGCTTTTCAAAATTAATGTTTAGATGAAACGCTAGTCCTCATCTTTTAATAATAAATTAATCTCATTCCTTTGTTGTGGAAGTTTAGCTCCACACATTACACAAAAAGCAAAACAATTTCCCTGTCTTTTTCCACATTTCGTACAATTTACCTTATGAGATCTTTGAGGAGTCGACATATAGATCACAATATATTCTCTAAAATAAGTTTAGTTCAATTCAATTCAAAATTTTATTTTAGACATTATCGAAACAAGATTTATTAATTATTCATCTTCTCTCTGGCATTAATATTCTCTATCTAGATCTATCATATTGAGAAACTCGGTTTCTCCTTTATTGAGACGTTTTATGTTTTTAATGACCTCATCCCATCTTTTTAAATCTGAAAATGGGGATGCAGCTCTATGTGGAGATAATAGAATATTATCTAGATTATTAAACGGGAATTGAAAAGGAAATTTCAATCCTGCGGTGTTTGCTTCGGGTTTATAGTTATACCATACATCAATGGCCGCAGCAGTAATTTTTTTATCTAGAAGGGCATTGTAAAGACTTTCTTCATCTACTACTACACCACGACTTACATTTACAAGAATCCCAGTGTTTCCTAGTGCTTCTAACTCCTCTTTACCTATTAATCCTGTCGTTTGATCTGTCTCTGGAACTGCGATTATTAGGATATCAATAATTTTCAGGAATTTTTGGAGCTGTTCTGGGGTATACATTA
>JAEOTI010000357.1 GCA_016839955.1 Candidatus Hodarchaeota archaeon
TCCATCGAGGAATATCTTTCATCCATTGAGTCTCCCCGTCTTCTTGGACAGTACCACACACAGATGCAGGAAGAAACGACTCAACTTCTGCTTATTGGTGACTCTCAGGCTCTACCAAATCTGGAAGGTTCCCTTGATCTCATGTCAGAAGGCCCTACCATCCCTGAACCTCCTCCTTATGACTTTCTTCAGGATCTCGAAGAACAAGAAGAATCGAATCGATACTCTTCCTCTACACGGAGCCAACTATTATGGGGCCTTCAGCAAGCCCGTCTCCGTCAAGAAATCGCTAATTACCAGTTTGCTCTCCGTAATCTAACTTCTAAAGAATATCGGCCTGATATCCTTGAAGCAAATATTCAAAAATCTCCCTCTTCTGAATTAAAAGCTGATCACCAAGCTCCTAGTTCAAGTGAAGCTACTGGCCGACCAGAGGAAACACCTGCTACATTAGATCGGTTTTTCCTTCCTCAAACTCAAACACAGATTCAAAGAACTGAAATTACCTCTGAACGAGGAATCTGGGGACATTTTGCCCTCCATCTTCCCTTACTTGGAAGAGCTGGTACCGATAAATTTCTTGATTCACTGATCCTGAATAGACAACAAGAACATGATCTTGCTTCTGCAATAGTCAATAAAAGCTGGTCAACGGTTAAAGACTGTATGATAGATTATGCAGACCAGAAGAATATCGTTCTCGATCCTCAAATAATTGATTCTATTATCGAATGGGCTAAAAATGAGCTTTCAATAAAATTAGATCCTAACCAACCAGTTCATGAGGGAACAAAGTGGTTAATTACTCATAATTCTACTCGACAGGAAAATCTTGAGAACCCTACGACTGAAATTACATTCAAGCCTACAGGATGGCAAGGAGAACGCTTTAAAGAGATTAAAACCATCAATATAAGCCAAATAACTCCCCAAATCAATTTCAACCATTGGTCATTTCGTCGATACGACCGATGGATTCAAGGAATCCATAATTCGGAGTTTTTAGAAAAGAAATATGATCGTCTGCTGTTACAGATTCCTTTGATAACAGAATATGACAACAAGAAAGACCCGTTATTTAAAATGGGTAATGATATTTTTCATGGTAAAGAACCTCATAATCGTCAATTTGTTAATTTAAAGTTAAACAACGAAGAAACTAAAAGTGAAGATATTTATTACAAAGATTTACTCCCTTATGAGTCAGTGGAGATTCGTGTGCAATTGAAAAGTCACTGGGATTCCACAGAGATTACTGGTTCACTTAGAACTCATGTTAGAATAGATCTTCTAGATGCATTGAGGCATAATCCTTCAGAAAAAAATATAGAAGAGTTGATTGGACAAGGGAGGATTTTTGAGGGTATTGTGACATTAAACAGTGAATATAAAGATGGTGACTCCATTTTCATACGAAATCAAGTTCGAACTAAAAATCTCTGTAATATTCCTCAAAATACTAATGTAGATGCGAAACAATTTGGGAATCCTGATCCAAAAGACTATAGACAACCTGATTATGTTACCCTGGGACGAAAAAATAGAGAAAACGTCATCAAAATTCCCATTGCTTTGGGGGATACTAAGAAATCGGAGAAAGAATTCAAGACCAATTCGAAGGGGTATGGATTAGGACAATTATTCCGTGATGCTCGTTGGCACATTTATATTCTCAAGGAAAAAATAAATGAATATTTCCCTGATGTAAAAGAAGAGGATATTCCAGTTAGTTTTTACATACTTACCACGGAGGTTGATGATGAAAATACAATTGTCATTAAGGGAGAAGAACTAATACGGGATGTACCTGTTCCTTATGTTTATCCATACACAGGAATCATCTATAAAAGTGACAAAGATGTTTTCAAGGTGATAGAGCGGATTCGAGAAGCATTTTTAAGAGATCAAGCGAAAAAGAAAATTGAATAACTTAATCCCAAAAAGATGTTGGTAAATACAAAGATTCAGGCTCAGGGTCTTTGTTATAGTCATATAACATAGGAGAAGGAAATATTCTCCCTTGTGATTTGAAAATTAGAATCAATCCACGATGATCCATCTCATGATTCTCTTGTTCTAGGTGATAGCTCAGTTTTACCCAGAAATCATCAGGGGGATTGCCCCATTTTTCAATGAATGGCTCATAAACTAATTGAGAATAGATTTTCAAGAAGAGAGTATGATAATTCCATACTACATCTGGTACTGGTGGATACCCGTACTCAACCCATCCCATCTGCATACCTAACCACCAAAAGCGTTTATCGACCTCCCCGTCGAGTTTTTGAGAATATGATTCCCAGTCTTTAGGACATAAAATGGGACTGCAAAGAATGTGTTTCTCTCCTAATGCTTTGAGTTCCTCATCCGTGAGTGGATATTCAACCTTTGGGTGATGATGTGGGCGATGAAGTCCATCATTTGGAACATTGAGTTTATATTCCAACCAATTGTCTAGGTTAAATTTTCTTCTAGCTAGAGCTTTTTCGATGTTTGCTGTTGAATGATTGTAATCGATAAACCAAAATTCCGGGGGCCAGTTTGGCTGTATTCGTAGACTTTTTTGAGATATTGGGTCATCGTACACCATATTAATCCATCTTATCTTGGGAATTTTTCTCTTAAAAGCTTTTCTTGGGGAGGGGTGACTGAAAATGACAAGAGAAGCATGATTCTAGTATTACGGAATATTTCTCCTACAAGTTCTTTTTCTCTATCTTTAATTGTCGAAGGAATTTATATACTTGTTAAGAAAAAATATGGATTGTAACTTTTATCCAAAGTAAATATATTAAAAAATCTAAATAATCTCGTTTTTTCTATTTCTTGATTCAAGAAAATGAGAATACATAAATCTTAATCAGAAGTACAATAGTTTCGTAGTTTTAAAGGCAATCATATAAGGATCACAACAGTTCAAGTGTCTTAATATTCCCTCAATTCTGATCTTATAGTTCTTTAGTTCATGGTGTCAATAGGGAAAAAATTGTCAATTAATATAGATAGAAGATTACTGTATTCTTTGGTTTTGCTGCAACTTTATTTATATGAATTGTAATTTTTTTAGTCCATATAATTTAGATAGTCGTTTTTATTAACCTATTTGAAACCATTAGAAAAGAAA
>JAEOTI010000358.1 GCA_016839955.1 Candidatus Hodarchaeota archaeon
ACGAGATTCTTCAACCGTTGGTATGTAAAAACACGAGTTTTGAGTGAATGGTTGGATACTCTAATTGAAAAAATCTGGCAAGATGATAATCACATTAAACAATTTGGATGACTATAGCACTCATCTTTGATCGTCTGAATTTAGAAAAATTCATCTTAAGTGTTCGAAATACTCTTCCTCTAAAAACCTCAGAAACAGGTTTTTCAGAGGTTACAGTAGTTAAATGGAAGGGAACAATGGTTGAATCGATTATCGGAGCGATATATTTTGATGGTGGGTTACGTGCAGTAAAACGCTTTTTAGTTGGATGGAAACCTCAACTATTTGTTAATTTATACGGAGAGTAGAAAAGTTTTGGTTCAAGTCTTGGAAATCCTTCCCTAGCACATATCTTTGGTTTGATCGAAGCGGTGTTAATCATTTTAAGTAATATAAAACTTAATTGAGTTTCATATAGAATTTTTCTGTTTTATCACTTGTTATTTCATTTGAGCGAATTTTTGTTGAGAATACAATATTATCTAAGTTGATATCTTTTGGCACGTGAATGTAAAAAGGGAGAGAATACCGATCTCTTGGTCTAAGTCGTTCAAAACTAAATTGTAATGAAAATTCATTAGTAGTTAATCCTTTTTTTATTCTAATAGACGGATTCTTTTCTTTTCGTTCTTTTTTATCCTTTTTAATAATCGATTTAAATTTATGAATGGTTCTATTAAAAAAATTCATCTGTTTTTTCATTATTCTGTTATAATCAAAAGACTGTTTGTATTGCCATTTATTTATGAATTCAATTCTAGAATCAGTGACACATTTAAACATCGCAGTTATATTTGTTGCCACTTGTTTTCCATCGTTTCTTATGAATAATCTAATAGGAATGTATTTAGGAACACCTAGGTCAAATTTATAACTTTTTTTTATTGTTCTTGCGATTTTTCTTTTTAGATTCTTTTTGTTTGACTTATAATTCGGTTTCGTTGATATATTCAAAATAGGAAATTGTATTGCATTTAGATGATTAATTATTGTACTTAAGCTCAAATGTTGTTTATTGCCAGATGATCTTATCCAGAATTCATAAGCATCCACTTCTTTTCCATAGATTCTCTTCAATAGTTTTTGTCTTATTCCATAAACTACTTCATTATTTCTAAAAATTTTCACAATGAGTACAAATTTACCTGATTTTAGTGTAACTGGCTGTATTTTCACGAAATTAAGTATGTTGGGTTCAATCTTGGCCGATAAAAGGTTAACAAAGTGATTTTGAAGTTCGTTTTCGTTAAAATTGGGAGACCTTTTCATCCCAATCAATTGATGGGAATCATTAAAACCATAGATAATTAGCGCAGCATCAATATCACTATTAGCGAAGGCAATTACATCACGGAGAAATTCATTACCATACACTTCTTTTTTAGAGATATCATAAAAGGTCTTATATTCAATTCGATGGGATTCAAAATTAGAAGGCAAACTTTCTAGATTTGTGAGGTCTATTTCTGTTATTTCATCAATTCTTTTCTTGAATATATCCAATAAATCCCCTCAGCTTGTGGTTGTTCTTAAATTGACTTTGAAGGCTTTTGTCCTGAATTCTTGAAAATTCTCAGAATAATTTATACAAAGGAGTGAAACTCCAGTATATTCCAAGACATAGGGATTATTAAAACTTTTCAGCTCCCTAGTGAAAATCCAAATTTTATTCGATATCTTTTGAAGTAGAGGTAAAAAACTTATGATACAAAACTACTTTTTCTTAGGTGGTTATAAGGAGATTTGCGGTTTCTGCTTTGACAAATTATCAAGCTCTCTATAACTTATCTTTTAGAGACTCCGAGGAATAAAACTCGCTTGACTACAACAATTTCCTTAAAAGTGATATTATTTGACAGAACAGATGAGAGTCTTCAGAACTGAACGAATCTGGTTAAAACCAACCAAGCACCTCAGACATCTGTGTCATGTATCAAAGAATCTGTTCAATGAAGCAAACTATCTAGTTAGACAAGCGTTTTTTAATGAGAAAAAATGGATTCGAGCGACTTTGCTCCTGCAGGAACTTTCAACTTCCCCTAATTTCCAAAAATTGTCCGTTCCTACGGCTCAAAAGATATTACAGCTTGTAGATAAAGCTTGGAAGTCTTTCTTTACCGCGTTAGCAGATTGGCAGTTAAACCCTGAGAAATATTTTCAGAAACCACGAGTTCCAAAATACAAACCGAAGGACGGGGAATTTCAACTAGCCTTTACAAAAAACCAGCTCATCTTTTCAAATAAAGTTCTTACCTTACCCCAACAGACAGGTGTACAAGTAAAACCACGATTCTCTTCCGTTACATCGCTTGTAAGTGTACGGGTTACACCTAGAGGAGTAGGATATGTGTTAGAAATTATCTACTCAAAAGAAATTCCTAGAATTCCAAAACGTGGTCCTCTTAATGTAGTTGGAATAGATATTGGACTCACTAACCTCATAACCATGGCAAATAACATTGGGAAAGAACCAATTGTTATTAAGGGTGGGGTGGTGAAATCCATCAATCAATACTATAATAAAGAACGGGCACGATTACAACATATCTATACTAGACAGAAATTAAAAACGGGGAAGCAGTTAAGGAAATTAGCTGATAAACGAAGTAGAAAAATAGACAATTATTTCCACGAAGTAAGTCATTCTATTTTGAAGTGGTGTAAACAGAATAATATTGATACAATAATAATTGGTCGAAATAAATACTGGAAACAACAAATCAATTTAGGGAAGAAGGTCAATCAGAATTTTGTGTTAATCCCATTCAATCGTTTAGTCCAAATGATTCGGTACAAAGCCCAGGATGCAGGAATTCGTTTTATTTCATTACGTGAGGATTATACCAGTAAATGTAGCTTTTTGGATAAAGAACCAATTGCAAAACGATCCCACTATGCAGGTGAACGAATAACGAGAGGGTTGTACCGGTCTAAAACGGGAACGCTAATTAATAGTGACGTTAATGGCGCATATAATATTATTAGAAAGGCAGTCCCGAACGTATTTTCCCAGTGGGAGACTACAGACGGGATAGAGGGTGTGTTGTTACACCCAATAAGATGGAGCCTAGCCACGGTAACGAGCTAGTTGAGGATATCTTATGAAAGCACATTGGAGAGATTTCGGTGTGCTATAACACTAAATAGTTTTCGTATTAGCAAGGAATCACTCACTCTACAGACTCTGAAAGAGATTGAATAACTCTATTCCTTTTAGAAAATCGCTCAAGATACTCATGGTGGTGGAGGAAGAATCCTAGATTTTTTCCGTTTTGAATATATAAGAGGTTTCCACCAATAGGTATTGATCAAAATGATCGATACTAATATTATGAGTTACTATTAGTAATATAAGAGCAGGGAAAGAAATTGGGTGTTATAATAGAAGATTTAGAACCAATTAAATTCAAATATAACTTAACCATTATTGAAAAAATATTTCTAGTATTCATTTATTCAGGGCCAGAGCTTTTCGCCCATTTACTTATAACATTGCGAGCTAAAACGAGTAGAGAAAAACTCAAAAAAGCCATAAGTATTATAATTTGGGCTATTTTGATTCTATGGATTTTTCTAATCTTTTTTAACATATTTACCCTGAATTTTACATTTAGTATAGTTCTTTTTTTATTAGCTTATATTTTTTCATCACTAATCGAGATTCCTTATATCTCTTTCAATGATTTTGAAGAAAATCTATTCTCGAAGGATTTTTCAAAATATGTAAAGATTTCAGCTTCAATAGGATTTCTATATTGGAGTTTAATCTTTATATTACTCATAATCACAGGGATTTTACCTATAGACTTAATTACACAAATACCTCAAAACTACCTTGATTTCCAATTCTGGGTGATTCTCTTCAATAAATCTATTCATTTATTTGGGTTATTATTCTTTTTTACAATTTTATTCCATTATTATCTCGAAATAATAACGTTTAAACAAAAAGAGTGTTATAAATATTTTAGAGAAACACAAAAAAATTTACCAACTTTGCTAAACATCGGTAAAAATAACTTGATATATAACAGAATTTCTTGGTATGCTTTCCTCTTAATCCCAACTGGATTCGAGCTAAAATTAGAGAGATGGCATACATCTATTGAATTTCAGGATTTTTTTGAAGGTTTTGAGGGCAAATCATCCCAAAAAAAAAGTTTTTTTTTATTAATTTTTTTTGTCGTGACTGTGATAATTAATATCGGTCCTTTAATAGTAATAAATCCTCCATTAATCGATTTAACAAATGTAGAACCAAATAATATAATATCTTTCGTGATCATTGCGTTTGTATTCTTTTACAATGTGATTCCTGAGTACTTTAGAGGAAAGAGATGGAAAGAAAACATAGATTCGATTATTAGACGCATAGTTGCTAAGGTTGATGATTCAAGTCTTGATGCTAGCCACAAACAGGAACTTATAAACTATAAAGCCAAATTAGAAAAATTGGAATACGAATCAGGATTAAGAAAATTAATAAAAGACTTTATAAAGAAATTATTACCAATAGGGTAAATTCCTGTAGGGATGATAGGATTTATTTAACCTCCTACCCAATTTTCTCTTGTTACAGTTCTTAATTCTATCTTCATAGTAATTCCGATAGTTAGTCTACTCTTTGAAGTGTATTATGAAGTAGTAATGGTTTTTTGATAAGCTATTTCTTTTATTATAATATGAGCATGATGAGAAAATCATTTTATTATCTTAATTTAGATTTGTTTAAAGAAGCTTGAAGCTTTTTCAGTTCTTCATTCCTGAATTCTCGATCATGAGGAAAAAGTTCAGAATTTTCCTGTAAATTGAGCCATTCTAAGTTCGTTAAGTCACCTAAGGAATCGGGGAATTTTACCAACTGATTCATTGATAGATCTAGATATTTTAGGTTGGATAGGTCACCAGTGGATTCTGGAAGCTGCGATAACTGATTGTTGGCTAGACCCAACCTTTCTAAATTTAGCAAGTTACCAAACGACTCGGGGAGCTTGGTTATCAGGTTGTTTGACAGTTCTAGTGATGTTAAGTTTGACAGACCACAAATTGATTGTGGAAGCTGCGTTAATTGATTGTTAGATAAATCCAGATCAAACAATACGAGATGGTCAAGACAATCTGGAAGGTGAGTCATCTGATTGTATGATAGATCTATTGATTCCAAATTATATAGCTCACTAATGGATTCTGGCAAAATTGTCAAATTATTGCGACGCAAATCCAGGGTTATCAGGTTTATTAGGTTACCAAACGACTCAGGGAGCTGCGACAACTGATTGCGGGACAAATCTAGATGTTCAAGGTTTGATAAATTTTTAAACGAGTTGGGTAACAGTTGTAATTGATTTCGAGATAAATACAGGGTTGTTAGTCGTATCAGGTTACTAAATGACTCGGGGAGCTGTGTCAACTGATTGCGGGATAAGTCTAGATAATCGAGGTTTGTCAGATTTCCAAATGAATTAGGGAGCTGAGTCAGCTGATTGTGACTCAATTGTAGAAGATCAAGGTTTATTAGATTTCCAAATGACTTGGGAAGCTGTGATAACTGATTGTGAGATAATTCTAGAGAGTCAAGGCTCGTTAGATTCCCAAATGAGTCAGGGAGCTGTTGTAACTGATTGGAAAACAAATTTAGATAATAAAGATTTGTTAAATTCCCAAACGAGTCAGGGAGTTGCGTCAACTGATTTAATCCCAAAGATAACCTTTGGAGGTTTGAAAAGCTACCCAACCAATCAGGAAGCTTTTGGAATTGATTATCTGCGAGTGAAAATTCTCGGAGCTCAACCAAATTACTAAAGGAATTAGGGAGCTGCGGTAACTGGTTACCACCGAGGTCGAAAACTTTGAGATTACATAAGCTACCCAACCAGATAGGAAGTTGTTGTAATTGATTACTTTTTAGATTTAGCTCTTGAAGTTCTTGAAGCCCCCTTAACAAAGGAGGAACATGCGAAAGAGAAAGTCGTGTAAAATTAATCTTTAACAAAGATTTTTTTTCAATGTCAAATCGGTAAATAATTTCCCCCCATGTTGTCGGAGGAAGTAAAAATGGTTCGAAAATTGAAATAAGATCAAGATTTAAGCTTGGAGTGTCCTGTAAGCGTATGACCAATTCTTCTCGAGTAATCGGCCAACCAAACTCTTTAAAAAGATCAAATCCATGGCCAAGACCACTATAACTCCTTCCAAGAAGTTCAAGAAGAGTTTCTTTTTCCTTGTCGATCTCTGACCAAAGCTTAAAGGCAAGTCTAATATGAAGAAAATCAATTTTCTTAAGGGGATCAGAGAACTTTTCAAGAGGTTGTGGTGGTAACAATCTTATTCCTTCTCTCTTAGGAAATACCCAATCCTTAACCATATCAATTAAAGAGTCCTCCCAGTGATGCTCATCACCTAAGATAGCAATGAGCAATTGTTTCTGTTCCTTTGTAGATTCCTTTAATACATGTATTACTTCTTTTAATGGCACTGGATTTCCATTATATAAAAGAAAGAGGGCAGCGAATAACCAGTAGATAATTTTCGGTATATTTTTTTCTTTAAAGAATTCTATTATTCTTTTTTCCAAATCCCCGATGATTACACCAACTTCCCACGGGCTATTAATTGAATCCCAGTCTAGGATAGTTGGTTTATTATAACCAGTCACATCTACTGCCCAATGACTCCATACTCTAAAAAAAGGTTCAATTCCAGCCCATTCCTGTCTATAATTTATGATACTTTGTTGATAAGTTGCTGACAGCCAAATCTGTTTATAGTTAGATTCTTCCTGAAATGATGGAGTTGTATATCCACCGAGCCACCACGTGATTGATTTGAAACGGTCACCGATTAAATTACTGAAATTTTCCCTATTCTCCTTTGCTTTATGGTGAAGATCATCGAATATTAACAGTAATGGTTTGTTATTCACATCTTTAATCCTTTCTTCTAATAAATTTCCCAAGTTACTCCATTGTTTGAAAGTCATGTCAGATGAACTGTAACAATAAAGAATTTCTCCTTGAAGATTTTCTTTTTTCCATAATGCCGCCAGATAAAGCAGTTTTCGGCTTTTTCCTGTACCTGACTCCGCAAAAACTGCCGCACGACCATCATTCCTTAAACTTTGCCAGAAAGGGTTGATAGCTATATCCAACGGGGGAACAGTTATCAAAGTATCAGCAAGATAATTATTCGAAAGACCCCGAATACCATTAAAGAGTAAAACAAGCCGTGATTCAATCCAACGCTTACTGTCTTCTTCAGAAACTACTGGTTGCCACTTTTTATTCCATTCTGTAATCCATGATTCAGGTGTTTGAAATCCTGATATTGGTGGTGGAAGATCTTCAATATTGAGTGTTGTTGGTACTGAGGAATAGCAAACCTTCTCATAGCTTGGAAGTTCCCATTCTAAAGCTGTGAAGAAATCTTGTAGTCCAAATTGTTGGACAACATCATTGATAGTAGATTCGATCCTCTCAAATTCAGAATTTGGAAGAAAGATACTCATCGCTTTTATAGGTTCTAAATTCTTGTCATGATCCTCTTCATATTCAAAAGCAAACCATAAGCATAATAAGACTGTAATTGAACAAAAAAACTTCTGAATACTTGGAATAGTCTCATCGGAAGAAAAGAACGTATTTTGTTCAAACCGATAGAAGCTTTGATCTTTTTCATTTAAAATAAAAGCGTTATCATCGGTTACTCCGCAAATCCATTGCAGGTTTAGCGGATCAATTACTTTTTTTACTTTTTTAGCATATTTATCATCAATAATATATGCTTCAGGTATTTTGGGGTGTCTAATATCTGTAGAACGATGAACAATAAAATCCTTTTTATGATTCACTCGATCATAAAAATTCCGTGAATTAGACGGATCCAGCAAAATTGCCTGAAGTAAAAAGTTCTTTGAGATCCATAATTTCTGATAATGAGAGTAACAGAATACAAAAGCTAGAAGTAGCTCTAGATGATAAGGATTCGTAGCGACATCCCTAATTCGTTTGTCTTTACGAAAAACTGACTGATCCTGACTCAAATAAATGCCAAGAACCTCTAGAAGCATTTCTTTTGCTTTTAAGAAGAGTGTATGTACGGTCTCAGTCTTAGGACTTCCTACTTGAATGATCTCAAATGGATTTTGCTTGAACAGGAATGTAGCATGTTTTTTTGTTAAAAATTCCTGCAATTTCTCCCAATATGTATTTTGAAAATCAGAAATCCCCTGTAATATTAGCTGATGATGACCTTCATGATGAACTGTGTCAATGTACCTTCTTTGAAATTTTTGCAACCAAACCAATAAGTGCTCTTTTGTAAAAGATCTTAGAGGATTTCTTGTGTTAGCAACAATTTCATCACTATAAAAAATTTTAAACAAAAATTGAATAGTCTGTTGCCGGTCGACGACATTCAGTCCTATACCTAAGAGTTTTCTGAGGGATTTTACATATTCTTGATCCTTCACCAGTTCTATCCCCATTATGAGATTTTTTTTATTTGTGAGATGTGCGCGAAATTCGCATTTGAATTTTTTTGACCATAACGGGGAGATAGGAGAACAATAATCCGACAATAATATGATTATTATTGAACAAGAGAGGTAATGAAAACATTCGACGAAAAATGA
>JAEOTI010000359.1 GCA_016839955.1 Candidatus Hodarchaeota archaeon
CGAAAGCTGAGTGAGGTTATTCCAAAACAAAAGTTCGTTAGAATTGTACCATTAATAGATATATTGTCAAATTCAATGGGAATCAAAACTAAAACCTCTAAATCAGTTGTAAACAAGTACCGAGAAATAATTTCCCTTACTGGTCCAGAAAGTAGACTTTGGAATCTTACTGTTGAAGAAATGAAGAATAAATTATCTGAGAGCCTTGAAGAGAGCATTTTATCGGATCTTATTCAGATTAAGGAAGGTTTTTTCACTTTTTTCCCATATGGATTTGATGGAGAATACGGTTCCCTGCAGATTGGCAAAGTTGGAAATTTTTACGACATTAACGTCATTAAATCTAATAAACCTCGACAACAACAGCTGTTATAAGGAATTAAATATCCAGTAAAATAATAACTAGAACAATCGTGTGTAGAACCAATATGGTTTCTGTCCCAGCTACTCCAGAAGAATGTTTACGATGTAAAGGGGGAAAATTACTCTGTGGTTTGTCATATTGCCCAATCTTACTTCGATCTCGGGCTTTAATCCCTGTACGCAAAGTACTTCCTAAATTAAAGGATAATTATTCTGGGCCAAGTCCACCAAGCATATTTGTTGGCCGGTTTGGATATCCAAATGTGAGAATCGGTCCAATGGCCTCATTGGAATCAGATTCTCTTCAAATTCTTGATGAACCTGATCTTTGGAAAACAAAAATGTCAATGGAAGATATTGTTGGATTTCGTGCTAAATTATTAAGATTCATTACACCACCAGTTAGAGTTACACAGGCTACAACCCCTTCTCGGATATTAGAAATAACTCAGGAACAAATCCAATCATCTATACCTGTTGATTTAGAAATTAAATTTAATAAACCACCGAAGATAGGAATGAGTTTCAATCGTTTCACTCAGCCTATGGGTGCTCGTGTCCAAGTTTCTTCAGTAGATCTCGCTTCAACACCTAAAATTTCATTTAAGACCGACAAAATAGTTTCTGATACTGATTTGTATTCTACTGAAGCAATATCAAAATTATATGAACAAGAACACAGTGTTACTCAAATTACACGTTTATTCTCAGCTGGGTTATTGGGCATCAATAAAAACCGCAAATTTGTTCCCACAAGATGGAGTATAACTGCAGTTGATGATATTGTAGGAAATCGACTGAGAAATCAGATAAGAGATTTTCCTTCAGTTTCAGATTATCTAGTTTTTCACAATAGCTATCTTGACAATGATTTCTGGATCCTAATATTCCCCAAGCACGATTGGTTTTTTGACTACCACGAAACTTGGAAAATGAAAAGTGCCTGGAATATATCAGGAAAAATTCCTAAAATCCTAACGGATTCTGAAGGACCAACTGGAAGAAAAAGCTATGCAACGAATACTGTTGGTGGTTATTACGCTGCTAGATTAGCAGTACAAGAGAAAATGGTGAAAATGCGTAGAAAAGGGGCAGTCATTGGGTTTCGAGAAGTAGGAAAGGGTTATGCTATTCCATTAGGAGTCTGGCAAGTACGAGAAAATATGCGCCAAGCTCTCTCGAATCAGCCTCTATCTTTTGAAACATTGACAGATGCCTTGAAGCACATATCAAAGGGATTGACGATTCCAATGAAATATTATCACCACTGCAGTCCATTATTGCATAGATCGACATTAGACCAATTTCTTTCAATACAGTAAACTTAAGATTCTTAAGTGAGAACGTGGAATTATGGTATATCGTGAAGGAATAACAACAGCAATAACCCAATATTATGTATTTAATGGTGTTTTTCGTGAAGGGGAAGACACATTGACTTTCGATGAGGCGGACTCTAACTTGGTTGAGGTAGGAGAAAAACTTGAAAGAGAATTTGCTGGAACATCACGAAAATTTGTTTTGGAACTAGATCAATTCGATAATGAAACACATTATACGGAAATTATTGTTGGGTTTACTGTATGGCCTTATGAAGATGATGATTCTGAAATAGTTATTATTTTAACAACTATTCATGACGAATTGGAAAGGGTGGGATTCTTGGAAGACGATCGCTATTATATGGGTGATGGTCCTGACATTCGGTAGGTTCAGTGAGCATATAGTCGATATTTATATCCAGATATCATTATCATCATGAATCTGACTACCATAAATCATTCGAAAAGTTTGATGTACTGATTGAGGAGGTATTAAACCTGCTTCAGTAATAAAAGCTGAGATATTTCCCCTATCGATTGTTTCAAAAGCAGGATTTAGTACGGTCACATTTTCAGGGAGGCCTTCATCCCAGATTTCTATTGGTGATCGCATCTCTATCTCACTTAAACGACCAATACTAGTTGCCTGATCATATTTAAGAAGTGAGGTACAAATATATAATGGAATATGTTCCTCTTCGGAAGCTAAGGCGCATAAACGAGACCCAATTTTATTCAAAGCAACCCCTTCAACTGTTACTGCGTCTGCTCCTAAAAATATCATATGAGGATTGAAAGAATTCATCGCCCAGCGCATTGCAGAATCTACAACATGAGTTACTCGGATATTTGCCTCGGATAATCTTCTAGCAGTTTTTCTTCCTTGAAATAAAGGTCGGGTTTCTGTATTTATTACGTCAAAATCCTTTCCCTGTCTGGCAGCTTCAAGGAAAATACCAACGGTGATAGAGGAATGACAATGTGTAAATACCCGTGAGCCGTTTTGAATCCGTTCAGCACCGATTTTAAATATACGTGTTTTTGCATCGTCAATGAGTTTTAAATATTGTTTTCCTAAGCCTGAAGCATTATCTTTTCCTTCTTGTCTAATACCAGTCATAACATATCTAAGGCCATTTCTCAGTGCTGGTTCTGTAACTCTCACACTACTAAGTTCATCAACAACAGAGTTCAGATGATTAAATAATTTTTTATCTTTAAGTGGAACGGTTTCTGCATGTTTAGCAAAAGCCTCAACACCATAAATTGCTACATTCGTCGCTCCTTGGATTTTTAACGATTTGATATCAGCCATTGTTTGACGTAATTCTTTATATTCTGTTGTTTCAGGAAAATCGGTGTTCATTTCAAAACCATCTCTAATCTTCTTACTTTTTTACTAGTAATTCTTTTATAAACATAATCACGAGTAGATATTGAAGATATTGGTTCAAAATCCTCTAGTCGAGATGGATAGAAAGAAATTACTAGTTATCAAATATTCCAAGTTTTAACCAGACGCTTACCGTTAAAAAGGAGTCTTCTTAGTTTCTTAATAAATTACTGGATTAATTGTGAAAAGGCCATGTCAAGCATCTTAAGAAGAATTTTCAAAGGAAAGGATCAGAAAGAGTATCAAATTGTTATCATCGGACTTGACAGTGCTGGTAAAACTACAATCGTAAATCGAATGTTACGATCAGAGTTCGTTCCAACTACAAGAACATTGGGGGTCAATTATCGAAAAGTGAAATATCGGCAAATTGAGTTTAGTTTGATTGATCTAGGTGGTCAACAGATTTATCGCAATCTTTTATGGCAACCTTCACTCGAAAAAGCAGACGCAATAGTTTTTGTTTTGGATAGTGCTGATTTACGAATTAATGAAGCTTCTGAGGCATTTTGGGAGTCAATAAAACAAAATGACGAAGCACCAGTTCTCTTTATAGCTAATAAAATCGATCTTGTTGGTGCTCGTTCTTTTGATATGATAGTTCAAGATCTAGACTTAACACGTGCAACACGTTCATCAAGACCCGTTGGATTGTTCAGAATATCTGCAAAAACGGGAGAAAACTTCTATGATGCCTTTGATTGGTTAGCAGATGTGGTGACAGGATCTGAATCAGTTTTCAAATGCAAACTTAGAGTAGTTATCCTTATTGATCTGGAACACAGTCAAATTTGGACAACAAAATTCGCACCTTTAGACAATACTATCTTAGACGAATTCAACTCTAGTATTTCTGAAAC
>JAEOTI010000360.1 GCA_016839955.1 Candidatus Hodarchaeota archaeon
AATAAAATGTTCTTGATCCACTCACTTCAGCTGCTTTGTTTAATTCAGCTATATCTAATGACTCAACTAGTTCAGTATGACTTTTTACTGGAAATTTGAATGATTTTTTTCTTCCCCATGTTCGAATTGTTTCGTCTCCTTCCTCTGTTTCAGCGATTGGAACACCAGGTAATAAAATATTACCAATAATATATCGAAGTTCATCTCGTTCTTTGAGTGCCTCTGATGATTGTTCTTCCAATTGAGAGATTTCTTTTTTAATTTCGCTAACACGGTTTTTCAGGGAGGAAATATCTTCCCCTTTCTTTTTCAATGGTCCAATTTCCCGACTGATTTGATTCCTAGATTTACGAAGATCATTTACTTGTTGAAGTATGTTTCGCCACTTCTCATCTAAAGAAACAACTTTATCTACCAGACTAGGATCTTTAAAGCGTTTTTTCTCTGATTCACGAATAATTTCGGGATTTTCTCGAAAAACTTTGATATCTATCATTCTAATTCATCCATTGAGTCGAATAAAGCAACTGGATAACCAATTAATAATTGTTCTATTCTTTTAGAGGTGCTACCAATAATTATTATTTGAATCTATTCTTAGGACTGGATAATTCATCAATAAAATCTGCAGATAATACGATTTTAGATTATATTCATGAATTAAAAAAGGAAAAAGAGAAATAAATTAAAAAGTTTAAGAGAAATAAGAAAAAGAAAAAAAGGAGTGGAGATTAAATATATTTACGGCCTTCGCCTCTCCATTGCTTCACTCTACTCTCAGAATCCAATTCTCCCTTAACTTCTTTGAGATCACACTTCAAACCTACTCGATAACCTGCTTTTACCAGAAAACCAGATTTACAAATACCACGGGCTTGACGACCTGAAGTTCTTTGAGCAATTAAACTGGATCCAGAAGCAAATGTTAGGACAGCAGTTTTTGTTGCTTCATTAATTTCGAGAGTTGCTTCTTCATTTCCACCCAGTTCAGTAAATTCACCACCAACATAGTAAAGGGTATACTGACTTTTTCGTGTAGGTACAGGAGCTGTAGCAGCCATTCCAAACTGTGAACTGGCAGGTTCAGGTTTAGGCTCGGGTTTTGGTTCAGGTTTGGATACAGTTTCGATTGGAGGGGGTGTGGGTACCTTGTGTTGTGGCTCTTTAGGTGGACCTACAATTTCCGATTGTGTGGTTGGAGGTGCCAATCCTGGTGGAGGAGAAACTGTTTCAGGAGCAGTAAGATTCTCTATTGACCCTGACAATGCTTGTTTGACTTCAGTGGCATCATCTTTCCTAACTTCTCCCTCGGAAATTGTTTCAATTAGTTTCCAAAAACCTTCGGGTTCATAGCCTTCTCCGATCTGATAAATCATTGGTGTTCTATCTCGATCAACATCGATCTTTCTAGCGACTCGGTTTCCCGCAATCTTCTCACCAATTTGTGAAGAAGCTCCAACCCATACGTAAAGATCGTGATAGGTATCAACGACAAATACATCATCAGAAACAAAGCTTCCTCTATTGAGAGGAACGTTTTCAATAACTATGTCGTCTGAGGAGGATCCATCAGTTAAATCCGTATCACGAACGCGGTAGAGAGCGTACGATATATCTTCTTTGTTAACTTCTACATGTTTTAAAAAGCCTGGTGTGTCACCAGTGACAACAACAAACTCGATTAAACCTTTAAACTCATCTGATTCCTGACCTTCGACTTCAGTATCGATATCAATCTCTTTATCTGCAAGATCTAATTGTTTTGCAGCCCAAGCTCCAACAGCACGATCGTCTGCAAAAGCTTGTGATCCCAGCCATATGAAAACTTTCTTTTTCAGACCAGCAGAGACATCAGAGTTATCTATAAGGTAAACATCCCCGTTTAGGAACTCAAATTTCCCGTTTGACGGAGTTAATTCAACTAAATTCTTTCCTTGAATATGTAAGACACGCAATAATACTACACCTTTTTTTAACGTATCACAAAGCAATTTCTTTGTATAAATCATTAGATTGACAATAATTGTCACAAAGCTGTTTTAGTATGACTTTTCCTTTCAAATCATTATTTATGAATCTACGTATTTGACGGATATCTTAGTCAGTATTTATTTCCTAAGTTTCTCCTTTTTTCGATTCCAAATCGGCAATTCTTTCTTGTAGCCTTCTTACTTGATAGGTTAGAACTTGATTTTGGGTAAGAAGATCCATTACAAAATCTTTAAGCTTTCTAACCTCTCTTTCTTCGTGCGTTGCAAGATCTATTGCTATATTAACGGTTGATCGTAAATCCTCGAGTAATTCATCAAAAAGAATCTCTGGAAAAACGCCCTCATTTTCCTTCTGGAAATTGATCCAATTATACACCCATTCTTCAATTGAAGACTCGATGAACTGAAGAAAAGCTACTTCTTTCAAATAAGGTAAA
>JAEOTI010000361.1 GCA_016839955.1 Candidatus Hodarchaeota archaeon
GTTATTATCAAGAGACCTGTACTGCCTGTAGAACCTGTCAGAGAGTGTGTCCTGAAGATCTTCCAATTCCTGTAGCAATGCAAGCTGTTGTAGATAATCCTTCTCTAATGGAAGAAGTTTGGGAATCTTGCATTGGTTGCGGACGTTGTTTAGTTGTCTGTCCTCGTGAGATACCGGTTTTGGATGTTATCAACAAAGTTGGTCGTGTAAGAGCCGCAGAAGAAGTTGGTAAAGTTCGTGTTGGACGAGGGGCAGTATCTGACATTGAAATACGTAATGTTGGTGCTCCCATCGTTTTAGGCGAAATTCCAGGTATTGTAGCAATTGTGGGTTGTCCAAATTATCCACATGGTAAAAATGAATTAGGGATTCTCGCAAAAGAATTTGCTGAGCGAAACTTCATCGTTGTTCTCACTGGTTGTGGAGCCATGGACGTTAGTTTCGTAAAAGATGATGAGGGTAAGAATCTTTACGAACAATTTCATGGTGAATTTGATGCTGGGTGTATGATAAACATAGGGTCATGTGTATCAAATTCACACATAGCCGATGCTGCAATCAAGGTAGCAAACATTTACGCTCGTCGACCATTAAAAGGTAATTACGAAGAAGTTGCAGACTATATTTTGAATCGTGTTGGTGCAGTAGGTATCGCATGGGGCGCTATGTCTCAAAAAGCAGCCTCAATAGCAACAGGTGTTAATCGTATTGGTGTCCCCGTTATTGTCGGACCTCATGGTTGGAAATACCGACGGTTATTCATGGGGGACGTAGAGAATGATGAATCTTGGGAAGTTTTCAATGCAAGAGATGGTTCAAAGGTTTATGGTGGTCCAACACCTGCCCATCTATTGTATGTTGCTGAAAGCATCGAAGAATCAATAGTAATGACCGCACAAATGGTCATGCGACCTAATGATACTAATAAAGGTCGAGCAGTCAAATTAGCTCACTATTGCGACCTTTCTCAAAAGTATCTAGGAGTTCTCCCAACTGATTTACATCGGTTCATCAGAAGTGAAAAAGACGTGCCAATCAACCTTCGTGATGAAGTTATGCCCATGATTAAGGCAAAAGGTTGGAAGGAAGTTATAATCCCTGATCCAACGATTGTGCCTCGTTTAATTCGAAAGAAGAAATAAACTGGATTCTAGCGAACACCTAGGTGTTCGCAAACTCTTTTTCTTTTTCAAGTGCATTTTTTACCCACTGAAGTGGGTGGTTTATCCACTTAGGTCCTTCTCTTCTATAAATTGCTGAGAACAGTCTACCACATGCATAACCCTGTTTATGATCTAAATATGCGTTCATTATTTTGTTGATCTCCCGCTCATCAATTGGTTGAGACCCTGGTAGTCCGTCTTCAAGAATTTGGGATAATTCTTCAGGAGAAAGGTGAGTAAAAGGGCAAAAATACCCTCTAGCAATTGTCCGACATTTGGGGACTCCATAGTCAATTCCCCCCCCAATTAATCCGTATAAATGTTTAATCTGATAACCTCTTTTTCTGACAAAGATCTCAAAATCTAAACCGACATTGTCTACAGATTTTGAATACCAGAAATGCATCTGTTCGTCCACAGTCATTCCAACCCGTTTGAGGAAAATTCCTAATTGTAATCGTTCAAAATGAGTTAAATATCCAGTTTTTTCTAATGAGCTTGTTAATAATCTCATGCAAGGAGGGACTAGATCCAATTTTGCATGGAGGATTTTTCCTTCAAGCTCAGGCATTGAAAATTTTGAACGAAGTTGTACATGTTCTTCTAGTTGATTCGCAAAGGATAGTACTAACTTTTCTACTTCAGAATCTTCTTCTATTAAGTCACAAGCTTCATCAATTACAGTTTCTAGTTTTTTTTCAAATTTGCGTTTAAGATCACCTCGAAATTCATGAGGTCGAGCAATTAGCCATCCTTTATGAATTTCAATCATTCGACGCCAACTTAACATCTTTTCAACTTGAGAAAAATAAACCGCAATGAATTCTTTCCCTCGATCCGAACCTTGATAGGCTTTCTCAAGATCAGAACCGAATTTAATGTCTTCTTTTTGGACCAAGTCAGCTATCGTTTTAACATGCTTGTAGCCGAAAATTTCTTTTAATACAGCTCGTTTCATTCCAAGATCATGTTCATGTAAGAACTCGTAATCAAATACATCTCCCTCAGTTTCCACTAGCCAACTTTTTAATTTCTTTGAGGTAGAAGCAGCTAACCTTAGTAGTAGATGTCCTTTAAAAGAGTCTTGATATGATAATTTTCCAATAGGGGTACGAGAAGCTCGTGAAATAGAATCTGCGATTGCTTCGTTGGTTCCAGTTGCTATGCTCTCCAACATACGTGCTCGATGATAACCCAGTTCCTGCCACTTCTCAAGGCTTATATCTACATCAGGAGGATCAGTAAGTATGAACCATTTAGGAACCAAACAGAATCATCTCATCGAATATTATTTTCTTATCGTACTTAAGTTAATTTATCACAGATTGTTAAAATCTATGGCTGGATGAATTTGAAAGTTTTAACTCCAGATATTGCGGTTATTGGCTTAGGACCGGCAGGTGCAAGTACATTAAATTATCTTACTCAAAATTACTCCGAAATCGGCACTCAAAATATTATTGGTATAGATCGTCGTAAACGAATTGGTTCTCCAGTCTATTGTGGCGAATTAATGCCTTCGATAAAGACCATGAAAAAACTCACTCCAAGTGTAGTTGATCCAGAACAGGTATACAAGGTTGAAAATCAGTATAAAACTCAAAAACACCATAAAATTTCATTTATAGCTCCTAATGGGTGGCTTTTTTCGACTACTTTTGATTCATTCTCTATGGATCGAGCATCTTGGAACAAAAAGCTTGTATCACTATCTGAGGAAAAAGGTACTCAGATCTTTCGGTCCACAAGGGCAATTCAATTTGATGGTAAATCTCTTGTCGTTCGTAATAATGATAATAAATTAAAAATCAAGGCTAAAGTATTTGTTGCAGCCGATGGCGTAAATTCAGTCTTTCGTAGAAATAACCGAAATAAAGAAATCGTGTGGTGTCGTCAGCATGTTGTTGAAGGACTGAACGCCGAGTACGACCCTAAAAATGTATTAATGCTCTTTGGATCTCAATATGCACCTGGTGCTTATGCCTGGATTATTCCCAAAACTGAAAATGTTGCTAACATAGGATTAGGTGTACGTCGAGAGTATTTGGATTCAAAAAGTACCCCAGGGTCAATAATTAGCAACTTGTGGAACCATCCATCAGTGAAGAGTATTCTAGAAAACTCAAAAATCATTTCGAGTATTTCTGCATCCGTTCCAGTTGGATTACCTCTTGAAAATTCAGTAGAAGGAAGAGTCCTTTTTGTAGGTGATGCAGCATCACAAATCATCTCACATGTCGGAGCAGGCATACCACCTTCGATGGTTGCCGGTAGAGAGGCCGCAAAAGCAATAAAAAATCATTTATTAGAAGAAATTCCCTTGGTTTCATATGATAGATCATGGAAAAGACAACTTCTTTCTGAAATGAAGGTAAGTTATCAACTCCGCCGTATTTGGGATAAAATATCCAACACCGACAAACGGATTCAATGGTACCTTAAACGCTTAACAGAAAAAGACTTAGAATCTATTGTACATGTAAAGATGCCTAGAAAATTAAGATATGGGTCGAAATTTATTCCTATAGCTAATCTAGTTGTTCGTTAAGAGATTATAAGGATAAAGATTTATTTTACTTAATCATTTTGCATTTTTGGGTTAGATTTTGAAACTAAAAAATACACCAATAGTTTCAAAGGATTTCCAGAATTTTAGTTTTAGAACTGTTTGCAAAGAAATACTTTAACGTTATCTTTATGTAAGAGATACTTAACAAAAGAAGCTATAATAATGTCTAATCATGGGGGAATTCCCTGAGTGAAACATTCATTTACGACGTATATAGCAGCTACGAGACCACAATTTTTCACAGCGACTATTATTCCTCTTATACTAGGAACAGCTATTGCATTTTCTGAAGGATTCTTTAGAATCGAAGCATTCGTGTTGATTATTCTTGCTGGTCTCTCTGTTCATGCTGGAACCAATCTAATCAATGATTATTATGATTATGCTGAAGGCAAAGGGACAGACGTCATAAAAATGGAAAATTTTGGCGAAGACACAAATAAATTTAGTGGAGGTTCTCCTTTTCTTAAATATGGCATTTTAAAACCAGAACTAATAAAATATTACTCATATGTAATGTTCTTTATGTTTCTTACATTTGCAATAATCTTAACACTAATTTCTGGATGGTTTCTGCTGTTTTTAGCGGTTTTTGCAGGACTTTCGGGTTGGTTATATAGTCAACCTCCTATCTCACTTCATAGTAAACGAATTGGTGAGATACTTATTGGAATTAATTTTGGACCTGTTGGTGTTTTAGGAGCTTACTATGTTCAAAATCCCCATGTTGTTTTAGAAAATTTTATTGCGCCCTTGATTGCCTCTGTCCCTGTTGGATTGCTTATCTTCACAGTGGTTTGGATAAATGAAGTTCCAGATGCGAGAGCAGATGAACTAAGTGGAAAGATGACCTTGGTGGTTCGCTTAGGACGGAAAAAAGCTGCAAGTCTCTTACCAGTTCAATTTCTATTTGCTTATGCTTGGATAATTTTCTTCGTACTTGTTGAAATATTACCATATACAACTCTAATTGCACTTGTTACATTCCCGTTACTTCCAAAAATTAGCTTCCTTTCAATGCACAATTACGAAGAGGGACAAAAATTAGAACCAGCTAATGCAATGACTATCATAGTGCACATTGTTACTGGAATGCTCCTTACAGGTGGCTATCTTATTGTTGCTGTAGTATAACAGTCTTCATTTAGTTACTTTTCTTAGAAGATTTAATCCACGTAATTGTACCATTCCATTTCGAATAAAATGTTTCAAGCCGTAACTCTCTAAAGCATAACGGATTTCGCGTGTAACAGTTTCAAACATCTTTTTTTTGCGAAAATAGAATCTTTTATAAGCGTATTTTAGTAATGATTTGAGTTCTTCAGGGGAAAGGTCACTTATTTTTAAAATTGGTTGGATCAAATCATATTGTGAATAATCTGAAGAGAGAATTAATCCTTCAGCTTCTACCTTATCATAGAAGGGCGTGCCAGGATAAGGTGTTGCACTAGCAAATAAGGTTAGAGAAGGATTCAGTACTTCTACAACCCAATCAATGGTTTTAAGAATTGTACTTCTTGTCTCACCAGGGAAACCAAATGCTATAGATGCAATTGTATCAATATGGGCACGTTTGGAGTTTTGAAAAAACTGTTCTATCTCAGAGAGAGTTGTTTTTTTCCTTACAGAGTCTAAAATTTGTTGATTCCCAGATTCGACACCCACAAAGAACATTCGACAACCAGTTTGATTCATTAAGTGCATTGTTTTTAAATCTAAGGTGTCAGCCCGTGCAGTAACGCCCCAGAACACTTTAGTCTTTTGTTTAATTATCTCATAACATATTTGGTGAATTCTCTTAGTATTTCTTGCAAACAAGTCATCTACAAAAGCAATTGCTAAATATCCTTGTTCTCTAATGTAGTTCATTTCATCTACAATATTAACTGGTGATCTCTTACGCCAGCGTTGTCCGTAGAAATGAGAAACAGTACAAAAATCACAAGAGTAGGGACAACCTCTCGATGAAATCATTGTTGTAGCTGGAAATGAAGAACCGAAGATTTTGTATAATTCCATAGGTAAAAGGTCACGTGCGGGAAAAGGAAGAGAATCTAAATCTTGAATCGGTTTTCTTTGGAGAGTTTGTTTGATTTTCCCATTCTTTTCACGGTATACTATTCCATTAATAGTTTTTACATTCTTTCCATTTTCAATGTGTTTAATTAGTTCAAAAAAAGTTTCTTCTCCTTCACCTAGAACAATAATATCCGCTTTTGTTTCTTTAAGTGTTTCTTCGGGTCTAAAAGTCGGATGCATACCACCTAGGATTAAAGTTTCGATTCCCACATCTTTAGCAATCTTAGTAGCTTTAATCGTCTGAACATAGTTAGGTGTCATAACTTGAAACCCTAAGATATCAGGTTGCCATTTAGTAAGGATTTCTCTGAATTTTCTAAAAGAAATGTTTGATACTTGAGAATCTTCAAGACGAATAGCACTATATCCCCTCTCACGTAAGTATGCAGCAATATAAGCAAGTCCTAAAGGTGGAGAGGTAAAATTAAGAAAGGATTGCTCCTTATACTTTGACCTTTGAAATCCAGGTGGTGTCATTAATAGGATTTTCACGAAGAAAGGTCTCCTCTATGGAAGCTAAATAGTTCTCTTTATTTAATGAAGATATACGTGAATCAATCTACGATTTATCTAAAGAGCTGTCACTGCTTTGTCAGCAGCCCAAAAGATAGGTTGAGCAAAAATTCCCATTAGAATAATTCCTAAAGTAGCTATTAAAATAACTGCAGTCTCAAGTCGCATTTTAGTCGATGTTTCATTCTCTCCATTAGAATCCTTATCATTTGGAGTCCAAATTTTAATCATGACTTGGGCATAATAATAAACTGATAATGCAGAATTTAAAACTGCAATTACTGCTAACCAACCCATTCCCCCATCTACTGCTGCATAAAAAAGGATAAATTTTGAAATAAATCCTCCAAGCGGAGGAATTCCCATTAAACTTAGCAAAGTAATTGAAAATGCTAAACCTACGAGTGGAAATCTATTTCCAATACCAGTAAGCTCACCAATTTTCTGTGTCCCAGTTTTATTCGAAAAGTATCCTACACTTACGAAAGCAGCAATTTTCATTAGAGTATGGGCTAGTACATGGAATATAACTCCAATGAACGCCCATTCTGAATGTTCTGCGTTTTCAGCAGATGAAACAACTGCAAATGCTATCAAAATGTAACCTGCATGTGCAATTGATGAATAAGCTAACATTCGTTTTAGATCATCCTGGACAAGTGCGACGACATTTCCAAGTGTCATTGTGGCAATCGCTACAATAGCAAATACCATTGACCACTGATCACTAAGAGCTGTTAAACCCACAATAAAAATTCGAATAGCTGCAACAAAACCCATTTTTTTCGTGCCAGCTGCAAGAAATGTAGTTATTGAGGTCTCTGATTCTTGATAAACATCAGGAATCCAAGCGTGGAAGGGAACAATACCCATTTTATATCCAAAACCAGCTAAAACAAACGCCATAGCTAGGAATTCTAATGGTTCTTCATTTTCTGTAAGGATGTCGGCAAGTAAGTAAAGATTAGTCGTACCTACTAAACCATAAACTAAAGAAATACCATAGACAATCATAGCGGTTGAAATCGCTCCGATCATGAAGTACTTCAGTGCAGCTTCACCTTGTTCCTTATTTTGTTTAGCAAAAGCCACCATTGGATATGTTGGAATACTGCCAAGCTCCCAGGCCACTAAAAGAGAGATTAGGTCAGTTGCAGAAGCGACAAGCATCATTCCCGCAGTTGAAAATAAAAGTAGAGAATAAAATAACCCAGGATTACTTTGAAATTCTGATTTTAATGTCCTATTACTAATTAAAATTACACTTAATGAAGCGATAATGAAAATGAGAACAAACAATCTAGATAGATCATCAAACGCAAAAAGTGATTCAGTCTTTTCATTTCCTTCAATGAAATAAGCTTCATCTCCAAAACTAATGATTGTAAGAATAAATGCAATTAGTGTCGCAGTTATTGAAAGAATTAATCCAATTTGCCGACTCCACTTAGTAAGATCGCCTGCAATCGCTAGGATCGCCGCTGAAGTTACTATCAGGATAGGCAGCACAGGGATTATGTCGACCACTCACAATCACCAATTAAATTTACGAGAATCTCCCAACGAAATACTCTGCCGCAGGAGCCATTACATCTATCATGAGAGCGGGAAGAAGACCAAGAATTACAATAAATGGTATTAGTAATGCAAATGTTACGATTTCATAACCTTTAGCGTCTCCTATTTCTTGTAACTCTGGATTTTTTGCACCAAAAACTGTTCTTTGGAGCATCCACAAGTAATAGGCAGCTGTAATAATAATACCTAGCGCTGCAAGTATAGCAAAACCTCGATTCCAGTCAAAAACTCCAATAAGTACAAGGAGTTCTGCGATAAATCCTGCAAGACCTGGTAAGCCTGCTGAAGCAAATGAAGCAAAAACCAACACTCCAGCCGTATTGGGCATATTTTTTGATAGTCCTTGTAATTTACCAATTTCTCGAGTTTTGCATGATGCAAAACTACTCCTGCCAGAAAGAAAAGCAATGGTGAAATTACACCATGGGCAATTTGCATATAATTCGCTCCTATAAATCCTGCTTCAGTTCTAGAAGCTAATCCGAGGAGTACAAAACCCATATGCCCAATAGATGAATAAGCGATTAAACGTTTAAGATCAGTTTGTCTTAAAGCTACCATTGATCCATAAATAATGGAGATTACACCAATTATTGCAACGAGGTATTCAAATTTCTCTAAAGAGTTGGGAAGAATCCAACCACCTAAACGTAGAACACCATACCCTCCCATTTTAAGTAATAATCCAGCTAGGATCATTGATCCAGGAGTCGGAGCTTCAACGTGGGCATCAGGTAACCATGTATGAAACGGGACAGAGGGAACTTTAACAATAAATCCGAAAAGAAATGCAAGAAATATTAAACTAATTAAGCTACTTCCTGAAAAGTCCATTTCCATGAGTCTTGGAATAAAGAATGTTCCTTCATCCCCATTAAGGGGTATACTTTCAATATATAATCCTATTATTCCTAAAAGTAAGAATACACTTGCTACATGAGTGTAAATGAAGAATTTAATTGCTGCATACTCTTTTTTAGGGCCTCCCCATATCCCAATAATGAAGTACATAGGAACTAGCGTGAGTTCCCAGCAAACAAAAAATAAAAAGAAATCTAGAGCCATAAATGTACCGACAATACCTGTTTCAAGAATTAAGAGCATTGACATATATGTTGCAACACGATCTTTTATTTCCCAGGAAGCAATTGTAGAGGCAACATAAACAAAAGTGGTCAATAAGACAAGAGGTAGACTTAAACCATCCACACCTAAAGCATAGCGAACACCAATGAATTTAATCCATGTTACACTTGTGTATAGTTGAAAAGATCCTGCTTCACTATCTGTTTTGTTCTCAATTAATTGAGCTGGTAGCCAATCAATGTCATTTGGATATTGGTAAATTAAGAGAGCAAGTATAGATAAAAAGAAGACTACTAGTGTGGTTCCCAATGCAAGTACTCTTGCAATAGAATCTTTCATTTTACCAAAATAAAATGTTGGGATTGCCATTACTGCTGGTAAGAGAAATATTGTTGAAAGTAACCAAGCCATATTAATCACACACTCATGAGCTACTCAAAAGGAA
>JAEOTI010000362.1 GCA_016839955.1 Candidatus Hodarchaeota archaeon
AAAAGAACGGAAGTAATTTATCGAGAAGGTGACCATTTTCAGTATATAGTCACCTCATTTGAAACCGAGTGGGATAATCGAAAATATGCTCTTGCAATTAGTAATCTTACCCTTAATGGAATTACTGGTATCAATAAGGCGTTATTTGATCTTTTAGTGCCAATTAATATCAATTGGACTGCTTTTGCATTAGATCAATGTGATAATTACGATGAATTGACAATTAGTAGAAATACAGAGAACATCTTCGAATATAGAATCACTGATACGCAGTCTTCTTCTCATTTTGGATATCTCTATCGATATAACAAAAAAACAGGTATTCTCTTGTTAAGAGAATGCCAATCAGATTATCATTTTTATGAAAAATTAATTTTTTATGAAAACACAAAACAGGAGAACATTCTGAACTCTATAACGTCCTTTTCCGTATTAATTGCTCCTTTTGTAATGTTGTTGAGCTCCAGTCTTGGAATAGGATTAATTATTTTGGAAAACTCAAGATTGACTTGGATTACTCGAAAACAACGTAATAAATTAAAAGCTTATCAAATGGAGTTAAACAACAAAAAATCCACTATTAGTAATCTAGCAAACAAAGATGAGATCAATCAAATCCTAGAGAATTCTGAAGTCTCCTATTTACAGAACGAAAAAAATTATCAGAAATTCTGTCAGTCCTATAAAAAATCTTGGTTACCAGTTAAGTTTCGACCAAAAATAAATGACCTAGAGCAATTACACAACGAAATAAGACTTGAATTCTTTAAGATGGAAGAAAATGTAAGCGAAATCATTCTAAAAACATGAAAAATGATAGAAACTAAGTTTTCATTGAATTCTTAGTTTTTAACAATCAATTGAAGTATTTCAAATATAGACAGAAAACGTTCCCGCTGTAACGCTGACTCAGTGGAACTTGGTCGTCGTCCTTATTAAGTAGGTAAAACCAGTTCAATTTACAGATTTCGGCTTATCAACCCAAAAGAACTCATCATTAAATCCATTCAACCAGATCGTCTTCTAGTAACAATTCTACACCAGGAGACGAAATCCCTCCCATTTTTCTTTTATCAATAGTTCTTCGAATGGTAAAGTCTGTTAAGATCATGCGTAAATTGACGCTTTCTACAAGAGGAGTTAAATCAACTTTTTTAAATTTATTCTTTTGTAAGTTTAAAGATACTAAGTTATAGCATGTTTCGAGAGGGGTCAAATCAATTTCTTGAAGATCATTATTTGATAAGTCCAAACGTTCAATTGATGAGTTAGAAAGGCTAGTTAGATCAATCTCACTGAGGTTATTTTTGCTTACATCAATAATCTGATCATCGATTTTTTTCTTAAAGGATTTTGCGTTAGTCATTTTCCCTTTAATTAGATAGGTCATGAGAATTTCTCCAAAATTATTTTCTATATCTTTATTGTATATAAGATCTAAATAATTCAAAAGATAAATTATTTGTTGATGATTAAGAACTTAATTGTGAATCCTTGAGGAAAATTGTGTTGTATAGCTCTACTAATCTTATGAAAACTTTTGGTAATATTCATAACCATATTTATGCAAATGATGGCCTTTCTCCTCAAGATGCTGTTAATGAACTTGTTAATTTACTTTTTCTCAAACTTATTGACGAAGAAAACAATTCTCAAAGATTTTCTATTAGTGAGACCGAATTCGCATTAATTAAAGAAGGGACTCAAACTGATTTTCAACAACGAATTGAAAGATACTTCTACGAAGTTAAAAAAGCCTATCCAGACCTCTTCGAAAATAGTGACTTCCTACATCTCAAACCATCCACAATTGCTTTCATTGTAAAGGAATTAACCGTTTATCAATTTAAATCTCTTAAATCAGACGTGAAAGGTGTCGCTTTTCAGAAATTTTTACGATCTCAATTTCGTGTGGATCGAGGACAGTTTTTAACACCCGATCCTATCATCCAACTAATAGTAGAAATTCTTTGTCTTAAGGAAGATGAAAAAGTTCTTGATCCATGTTGTGGGACAGCTGGCTTTCTAGTGGAAGGACTTCGTTATATTAGAAGAACAAAGAAAGATTCTACTGATTTGAAGAACTTCTCAAGTAATTTTTTCGGTCGCGATGTAAATCCGTTTATCTTACGTTTAGCAAAAATGCGTTTTTTGTTAGAAGGTGGAGATGTTCAAAATCTTTCATGTATGGATTCTTTACAAGATTTAAATGAATTTAATTCCTTAAAATCAGAAGATCAAAGTATGAATCACTCTTTTGATGTTGTAATTACCAACCCACCATTTGGAAATCAAGGAAAGATCAAAAACCAAAGTATTCTTAAAAATTATCAACTAGGTCATAAATGGGTACAGAAAAACGGGATTTTTGTTCAAACAGATAAAGTATTGTCTAGTCAGATACCAGATATTCTTTTTATTGAAAGGTGTCTTGATTTATTGAAAGAAGGTGGTCGATTAGGGATAGTTCTTCCTGATGGTATCCTGGAAAATAAAACATTACATTATGTGCGAGACTTCATCAAGAAAGCAGCAAAAATTATTGCAGTAGTCTCATTACCAGTTCAAACCTTCATTCCTTTCGGTACAGGTGTCAAAGCTTCAGTATTAATCTTACAGAAAATTAGTTTCCCTTTACTTAAAGAACAAGATCTTGATTATCCGATCTTTTTTGGTATCATCAACTATGTTGGTTATATTGGAAACAAAAATGCAACTCCTGAATATCAACAAGATAGTTCAGGTAAAGCTTTAACCGATTCTACTGGAAACCCACTCCTGAAGGAAGACATTAGTAAGATAATATCTCTTTTTTCCCAATTGAAGGATGATCAAGCTCTAGATTATAACGAATTAGTCAATATTATCAGGTTTAGTGACCTTGAGGATAGAATCAACGCAGAGTATTATCAAAGAAAATACTTAGACTTGCTACAACACTTGAACACCCTGAAAACAAGCCCTTTGTGTGAAAAAGTTACAATTGTCAAAACAAAAGCACCTATTCTCCAAAATCCTGAGGAGAAAATACGTTACGTCGAAATTGGTGATGTAGATCCAACGTTAAGTGAAATCGTAAGATCGACTGAGATGCATGTGTTCGAAGCACCTAGCCGAGCATCCTATGAATTACAAGAAGGGGACATAATAACAGCAGTTGCGGGAGTATCCACGGGAACTTCAATGCACGCTACTGCTTATGTAACAAAAGAATTCGACCGTTATATTTGCACTAATGGTTTTCGAATTCTCCGACCAAATAATATAGATCCATTCTACCTCTTAGTTTTTCTGAAATCTGAACTTTTTCTTCAACAAATGTTTCGTTTTCGGACTGGAGCTGCAATTCCTGCAGTTTCCGACTCAGATCTTGAACGTGTTTTAATCCCACACGTACCAGCTGATCAGGAACAAAAAATATCAGAAAAAATGAAATCGGTCTATAAATTACGTCAAAAAGCTCACGAAATTTCTAGTGACGTTATCAATCAGATGAGAGATGTCATCTCCAGAAATGATCCTATTGTGTAGTTTTTAACGGATATTCGTTCTTTAAGTAGGAAATGAGTTCTTCTATCTCCTCATTATAGTTCATATGGTCATAGTCACCATCGTCTCCAATAATACCCTCTTCCACAAGATGATTGAATGCAGCTTGGATATCTTCTTTTTTTACATGAAGTTCTTCTGCAATCTCCGTGAGTGGGATTTTCTTGCGGCCTTCGAGTTCATGTTTGCTATTACAAAGTTCAAAAGCTACAATTGCTAATTTTCTATAATCTGGCATTCTAATCATCTTAATCAATGGAAAAACAATGGAGATTGTTAAATCAAGTACTTTTTTCTTTGTTATTAAGAAACATCATTTGAGTAATATTTAGTCCTTTACTTTTCAGAGAAACTAGTAAAACTTTTTTAAGATCATATCTTCAACTTAGACGTGAGACCTTTGTTTCAGGAATTACTTAGTGAAGTATTTAGGGGATATAAACCAAAACTACTTATAGATGATGAATTCCGACGAGCTGCAGTAATTATTCCAATATATGAGTCTGAAAAGGATCAAAGACTGAGTATAATCTTTACAAAAAGATCTAACAATGTTCAACAGCACAAAGGAGAAATTTCTCTTCCAGGTGGGGCACAAGAAGGGAATGAGCACCTTCAAGACACGGCTCTACGTGAAACGGAGGAAGAATTAGGATCTGCATTATACAAAATCATCGGTCAAGTGGATGATTTTCAAACGATAACCCAGTATTTAGTGACTCCATTTGTAGGTTATACGAAGAGACTTCCTTCTTGGGTTCCAAATAAGGAAGTTGAAAGAATAATAATGGTTCCATTAATTGAATTAATCAATCCAAGTCGCTGGGATCAAAAATCGTTTAATTTCAACCAACAAGAGCGAATTATTTATTTTTTTAAATGGTCTGAGAGTGAGGGACCTTACGCATTAAAAAATGACATCATCTGGGGAGCTACGGCTGCAATTATCAAAAATTTTCTCTCAATAATAAGTAACTCCTCAAAACTGATAAAACACATGGAAATGATTCGTTCTAGTTCATGAAATTTAAAATCTAGAAATATTAGAGGTTATTTTATTTGTATAATCAGGATAAATAAAATTTTTTTAGAAAATCAGAAATATTACTTCTTCTAAAAGAGAATGAAGTCTCGTTTCTTCTTGAATGAAGATTGACTTTGTTTCCCTAAATTCATTAAATATTAAGAAGAATAAAATATCTAGTTTTTGCTTATTATCAAATAATCATCTACAGATACAAGTAAAATCTTTGAATTACGTTTATTACAAATGCTGGAACTACTGAACTACACTTAAAATAATACTTCTTTTCCTCTATAAACTACATTTTATTGTCCATATATCGTATAAATCCAGTACACCACGGAGAAAATGAATCGTAACTCCTATCATTGCAGGTTTCATTTTTAATGCTTATATGGTTCATTCCTAAGTAGAAGTGTTTTTAATGTAGTATACCATTAAGCTACTGAAGTACAATCTGTAAAAGGATTGACTTTCTCCTCAAAGGACATGGTGGTGGCGATGAGCATAGAGATCCTTCCAACCAAAACTGAATTATTTGGTCTCTCACCTAGCTCTAAAGCTGTGTTGAATCTTCTTCTTGATTCAGGACCTATGACACCTACTGAAATAGTCGACAGTGTAGGTTTTGCCTCACGGACCGTGCGATATGCACTCAAAGATTTACTCGCACGAGAATTAGTTGACAAAAGACCTTTTTTGCCCGACATGCGACGAACTCTGTATCGGATTAAGAGTAAGGAAAAGCTAGAAGCTATCAAAGCTCAAGTTACTAGTCAACCGCAGTTTTAAGCTATAGTAGAGGGGCCAGTCCCCACCTATTTTATCCTCCGTCTTACAAAATCTTCTTTTTCAAGCCTTCGTTTTAGGAATAAACCTTATTTTTCATTTTTATGATTAATGTCGCTTCTTCGATAACATCCTTGTAATATCTCTCCATAATACTGAGTTCAGATTAACTTTTGCTTGGTGCCTAAAATAACAGATCTTATCAACGATTTTCTAACATATCTTGACGTTGAGAAAAATTATTCTCCAGAGACTATCAAAGAATACAAATATGACTTAGAGATGCTTGATAGGTTCCTTACAGATAAACCACTCATTACTTATTCTACGATGGAAATCCGAAAATTCCTTCAACACCTTAAACGAGACAGAAATTACGCAGCTCCTTCAGTTCATCGTAAGATCTGTTCGGCCCGTTCTTTTTTTAAATTCCTTCGTCAACAGAATTATATCTCCGAAAATCCTGCAGAAATAATCGAATCGCCAAAAATTGCTCGATCATTACCGAAAACGTTAACTGTTGATGAAGTTGCTCAATTAGTTGAAGCCACTACGTCCGATCGAGATCGTCTTCTTGTTATCATGTTATACTCAAGTGGTGTTAGAGTATCAGAATTATGTAATCTTAATTTTAGTGATATTGATACCAATCAGGAAGTAATTCATGTTGTACAAGGAAAAGGGGGAAAAGACCGTAAAATACCTCTTTCACCACATGTGAAAGAACATGTATTGAGCTTTACAATGAACTCTGAGATATTAGATCCTAACAACCCGGTCTTTCGTAATAGGAGCGGTGGAAGACTAACTGTGCGATCTGTCCAGCGAATAATTCAGAAAGTTCGTAAAAATACAAATATTTCTAAGAAAGTCACACCCCATACGATGAGACATGCCTTTGCTACTCATTTATGTGACAATAATGTCAATATCAGAGTAATCCAAGAACTCTTAGGTCATTCTTCATTAGCCACTACGCAATTATATACCCATATTTCATTAGAACATCTAAGAAAAACCTTCAATGAGGGGCATCCAATAAATTCGATGAATATATAATTATCATTTTTATTGAGATAACTTTTTCTTAAAATCAGAGTTATTTGTACCGATTTAAATTTAAATCAAGAGAGATACAAAATCTTTTCAGACAGCTTTGTTAAATATCCAACAAAGCAGATTGTATTTAATTCCCTCAAATATCGATAAATGGCGTTATGGGTGAAAAAATGACATTTTTAGCAGTGCATAGCTTTAAAGGCGGCACAGGAAAGACTAGCATTTCAGTCAACTTAGCAGCTATAACGGCAAAAAGTGGTAAAGCGGCATGTATTCTCGATTGGGACTTTTCAGGACCTTCTTTTCATGATATTTTTGAACTATCGAATAAAACCGTTCCCTATTATCTTAATGATTTTATTGCAGGCGAATGTGAAGCAAAAGACGTATTAGTCGACATTTCTGATAAATTAGGAACTCCTGGTAAGTTTTGGGTTGGTTTTGCTAACCCCGATCCTTCTGAAATGCGTGAAATTGCCCGAAAAGGTCGAAAATGGCAAATGAGGGCACTTTCAAGAATATTCAATCTTCGACGGGATATATCAACAGATTTGAGAGTTGATTTGACTATTTTTGACACATCACCAGGGATACATTACTCATCAATTAATGCCATAATCTCCTCAGACATAGTGATTATCGTTATGAAACCTTATAAACCTGATTTTGGGGGGACTAAACGGATGATAAATGCTATTCATGAATCATTAGAAAAAACATCATTCCTTCTTATCAATAAAGCTCCTGTTGAGGTAGTTATGTCGCCTAGTGATACAAATTCCTTAAAATCAAAAATCCAGGATATTTTCAAAGATTCAAAAAAAGTTGAACTCCTAGGATTAATCCCCTGTTATTGTTCTGTTGCCCAATTTGATCAAATCATAGCTCTAGAACATGAAGGTCACCCCTTTGTAGAAATTTTACATTCTATCTTACCAAAAATAATGCCTGAAATCCCTGATACTTCCACTGATCCTTCTGAGGATGCTTCTTCTTCAACCACAAAATCAGCTGAGAGTGCTTAGTCTAATGGCAATATTGGCCCTCTATATCTTTCTCAAAGATGGAAGATGTGCTTTCTGTCAAACTTATAGTTCAGATGCACCATCTCCTGATTTTTTTGGTCCTCTTTTTGCTGCTCTTGATTCTTTTGCAAAAGCAATGGTAGGTCAAGAGATGCAAGGATTAGAGATGGGGAATATTCGTGTCCATGCTGGGGAATTTGGATTATACTATGTGCTAATGGCAACAGATCCAACTACTAAAATTCGTACGGAAAAAATCTCTGCACTCATAGATCAAATTGGTTTTAAATTCTGGGAGATGTATTTTCAGGAGATAGGCGAGTGGAACGGAAATTTAGTTCGATTTAACGCATTTGATGATATCTGTAGGAATATCGTAGATTTAAAACAAGGGAAAATTCTTCCAACAAAAGATTTGGATGCCATTTCAATAATACAACTGGACAAACCCCTACAAGATACTGCTTTAGCACTTTTAGATAAAGGTGGTAAAGCAACTGCAGCAGAACTTGCTCATTTCACTAGTAAGAGTGAAACACAAGAAAGAAAAACTCTAGAAACTTTAGTAAGTCAGGGATACGTAGGGCGGGATCGAAAGGGAGATGAATTACAATATTTTATTGATGAAGATACAGAACAGGAATAGATTTCACGAATTCAAAGCTTGAGATAATTCTGTAGAATCTTTTATCACAATTATGTCCTCAAATGAAGCTTGAGCAGCCTCACAAGCTGTAAATAGAATCTTTAATTTGAACCCCTTTTGTCTATGAAGCTCTCGTTCTTTGTTAAGGGCTTCGAGTAAATCACCTGAGGTCGATATCATAACACAAGCTTTTTTACCGCCTAATTTCCCTTTTTTTGCAAATAATAAGGTTGAATTAGGTGAACGTTTCTTGTCTATAATTTTAAATCCGTTTTGCTCTAAAATTGCTTGAGTGGATACCTCAATGGTTGACAGTAAAACCATCTCCCTTAGGTTATATTATGAGATAATTCTCAGCTCTTTCTTTAAAAGAGATTCTGATGAAAAGATCCTGTTTAATACTGAAGAGTTATGAAAATGAGTCCACGATTATGGTTGACTGTAAAACCAAAGATTCCACTAGTAGGGTTTGATGATGGACGATTCACACCTAGACAACCTGCATCAAAAGTTCCAATAATTGGAGCCGTAATGAAGGGCGCTTCACATCTTGAGGGAGTTTTATATGATACAATGGATGTAGACTCTCAAGGAACAGAAGGAATAACAGGAATAATTTCCCGTATGTTGAAAAATTCTCCGCATATAGGACAATTACGAGCAATTCTTACGTCAGGATTAACTTTTGGAGGGTTTTCTGTCCTTGATATTCATGAAATTTTCAACCAGCTTGGTCTTCCAATAATAGTAATAATACGACGGTATCCGGATTTTAAAAAGATTAAACAAGCACTTATTGAACATTTTCCAGATGGCGCAAAGCGATGGGATTTGATTCAACAAGCAGGAGACCCTAAAAAAATTAATTCTTCTAATATATACATACAACACGTTGGGTGTACATTCACTACCTGTAAGCAAATTATAAAGAAATCGACGATCCAAGGTAATCTTCCGGAACCAATCCGAGTCGCTCATCTAATTGCATCTAGTCTAAAACCTTAGAAACGTCGTCAGAATAAGCACATTGATGTCTAATCGATGTACAAAGCGGGAGAGGGACAAGACAACATAAAGCCATGGTAATGAATAGAATAGCAACTCCAAAATCAAATCTCAAAACAGCTATTATTCCTGTGAGAAAAAGGAATAATCCTAAAGTGAAAACAATGAAAGCATTCCGCCAAAAAGCTGTTTCAGGATTCCAGGGAATATGTTGTTTAGAAGGTTGCTCTCGACTAAAAAAGGCTTGGAGTACCGCAGAAATCAAAAAAGGAAATGCAGCAAAAGATAAAATATAAAATGGAGGAATTTCAGTAATCCGTTTTATTAAAGAGTGTTCTGATTTTTCATATACTAAACTTTGAAAGGTTTGTCCAGCATAACCAAGCCCAAATAGAAGCGGCATGATGAGATAAAGGGGAAAACTTCCGATATATGGTCGAAACGGTCGAGAATTATCTAAAAATAATAGTGCAATACCTACTGTAAAGAATAAGGTAGCAAGTCCTGCTAAAAAAGATGAAACATCAAGAAGAAGTTCAATTCTCTTAATGATGGGAATATCGCTTGAAATAATCCGCTTGGTCCTCCATCTAAGGATCGAAGTAGCTCCATGAGCCCATCGCCAAAGTTGTGAGACTTGTTGTCGGCAGACCATAGGAGCCAAACCCCATGAACCCACCTGACTAATAAGCCTACTAGAATAACCTTGAGAAAGGAGTATTGAAGAAGTATCAATATCTTCGATTAATGTCTCTTCTCTAAAACCTCCAATCTCCATAAGATATTTTTTTCTAAAACAACCAGAGGTCCCTGCAAAGAGAACCATCCCACGGTTATTTTTTGATAACTCAATTACTTCATAAAATTGTAGATGGAGCATTGCATTAGCTTTACTAATAATACCTATCGTATTACGAAACCTAACTTTAGAAACTGTGTAAGCAACGTTAGACGAGTCAAAACCTTCAATAAGAACTCTTATAAGATTTTTTACTGGAACCTGGTCCGCATCCAAGACAAGTATAAACTCGCCAGATGATCTTTTTAGCCCATAGTTTAGGGCTGCTGCCTTAAAGCCTTTTATATTGAAAAAATAATGATATTGCACACCTAATACTTTGCATTCTTCTTCTAACAATTTTGAAAGGTTTTGATCATCCCCATTATCAATTAATAGCACTTCGTAAGATTTTGGGGAGTAATTTTGGTTCATTATTGCTTTTAGTGTGGTCATGACAATATCTAAAGAATCGTTACATGTGGGAATAAGGACTGAAACTAAAGGTAAATTCTTTTCATCTAAGGGAACAGGGCGATCTCTTGGATTAAAATGGGCATCTAATGCTCCTGCAAACATAACAAATAGATAAGCCGAAAATATTAAACCAAAACACTCGATACCTAACAAAATTAAATCTAATAGAAACCTAGGGGCATCAGGACGCCACCAAGTATATAGTTGGCCATTTAAGACTTCTGTCGCCACAAGTATTGGATCTGGAAATGTTGTCCAACCAAAAAGCCGCATTGTTATAATCATATAAAACGAAATTGGAATATAGATCACTGTAAATAAAACTATTAAGTAAGGAAATAAGTTAAAGCCTTTAATCACCAAACGCAGAAAAATTCGCGCCAAATAATGCTTGTATGTCCGCAATGTTCCTTTTCAAATCCAAATGATTTTAGTAAAGTCACGTCATAAAACCTTTGTCAAATCCTGAATTAGTCTCAAAGAGACAAAAATATGTCTAGAAGAAAAAATAAGATAGAAAAAAGTAAAGAAATTACTATCTATGTTAATAATCAAATTTTGTTGTCAGGTTCCAAGAAGAAGTAGTTTTTTCAGTGGCGAAATTGTGACATTTATTTTGAAAGTAATAAACTATTTTTCCAGATTGTTTATGTTTAAGTCTTAATTTAGAAACATCTTCTCCTGAGTTATATTTGGTAATAATAGCCTTATATTGATTAGTTTTAAAAATAATATCAACTTTATTTAAATATCTAGCACATAGAGCAACACTTTCTTCTTGAAATCCTTCTATTAATGTGTTAGAATGAGGATTTAGATCAGGATTAAGAAACCAGAAATTGTTCTGTTTTAAGGCTTAAGGATACTCCTAAAGGTAATTCGACAATTGGGGCGTTTAAGGAAGAAAAAATATCGGCTACGGTTGGAAGGTCTTGTAAAGCAAGAATTATTTTGTTAAGTAAGTCAAATTGTAGTTGAAGGAGAAAATCATTTTGAAAGATCTGGTTAGAAAAAATTTTTAGAATATTAGAATGATTAAGATCCTTTTTAATTAATTTTTGAAAGGAAGGAAGTAGTTTAGGAGGTGTTGAAAGTGTATTAAGAGAAAGCCCATTAGTTAAAGGAGAAGGAGTATTCATAATCCTACTCCCTTGGTGGTTGAAATTTTCCCCATAGAATCGGAAGTTTTTGTTTTAGAAATTGGTAAAATGATAGGAAATGTTTGTTTTTTGTTAATTTATAGTTATTGATAGTGTCAAATTTCTTCATAGAGTAATCACGATGGATATTATTGTGAAAAGTCTGAGATAGTAACCAATAAAGCGAAGTACCTTTGAAGCGTCCTTTATTCATCAGGACAGCAATAGAAAGTAAGTCGATTTGAGGGATTTTGAAGAAAGTCTCAGTTTGAAGGGTCATATTAGCAATTTTCTTAGTTCTACCTTGGAGAAATAGGAAATCACTCTTGAGATCAAAGCCAACTGGGATAAAATTCCAGGCTTTCAGGGTCTGAAGGAATTCCTGAATAATCTTAATTTCTGAAGATTCCCATTCATTAAGGCGTATGAGTTGACCAATAGGATTACCAAATTGATCGAGTTCTTGATAGACAATACTAATGATTCTGTCTCGTGATGGATCACGACCTGTCTTTTCAATGCT
>JAEOTI010000363.1 GCA_016839955.1 Candidatus Hodarchaeota archaeon
CAAATATTTGTACAAATAACGCATTATGTGCAGTTGCAACAGCAATATTTCTCTCTCTATTAGGACCTCAAGGCCTTAAAAACAATGCAAAATTATTAATGGCTAAAAATCAAACGTTATCTGAAATCATTAATAATATTGATGGATATTTAGCCCCACGGTTTGGATCTAGTATTCCACACTTTAGGGACCATGTTGTAACCATTGAGAAGCCCAACAAATCTGTTAGCGATCTTAATCATCATTTATTCAAATCAGGAATTCTAGGGGGAATTAGTCTAAAAGATTCCTTCCCAGCGTTGGGAGAGTCAATTCTATTCAGCGTAAACAATACACAAACTTCTGAACATTTTAAAGAACTTGAAAGTGAACTCAGGAGGTTTCTCAAGTGACAATACGACAAGCAGTTTGGAATGAGCCCTTAGTAATAGAATTGAGTTCACCTGGGAGAGAAGGGATACAAATCCCCACACTTTCAAAGGAAGATAGGGATTCTTTATCAAAAACAATTGCCATGATTCCCAAAGACCTTTTGAGAACCGAACCACCTAAACTACCAGAAGTTTCCGAGCTTGATGTAATAAGGCATTTCACTCGATTAAGCCAAATGAATTTTGGGGTTGACTGTGGATTTTATCCTCTTGGCTCATGCACTATGAAATATAATCCTCGGATCAACGAACTCATTGCATCTATGTCAAAAATTACAAATATTCACCCTGAACAACACCCTGAAACTGTTCAAGGTGCTCTAGAACTATTATTTCAACTAGAGAAGTGGTTAGCGGACATCTGTGGAATGAGCAAAGTTACCCTTCAGCCAGCAGCAGGCGCCCATGGGGAATTCACAGGAATGATGATTATTAGGGCTCATCATAAAGCGAACGGTGAGCTTAACAAACGTAAAGAGGTGATTGTTCCTGATACGGCTCATGGTACGAATCCAGCGACTGCTGCAATGTGTAATTTTGATGTGGTTGTTGTTCCATCTGGAAGAGATGGATGTCTAGAGATTGAACTTCTAAATGATGTGATTTCACGGAATACAGCAGGTTTAATGCTTACAAATCCCAATACTCTAGGTCTTTTTGAAAAAGACATTTGTGAAATTACAAACATTGTACACGATGCAGGTGGCTTAGTGTATTATGATGGTGCTAATTTAAATGCGATTTTTGGCAAAGCCAGACCTGGAGATATGGGATTCGATGTGGTTCATATAAACTTGCATAAAAGCTTTTCAACCCCGCATGGTGGAGGTGGTCCAGGATCTGGACCAGTGGGTGTCAAAAAGGAGTTAGAGAAATATCTTCCGATCCCAATTATAGATTTTGATAGGGAAAAATACGTTCTAAATTATAACAGACCTCATCCTATTGGCAAAGTTAGACAATTCTTTGGGAACTTTGGTGTTTTAGCCCGAGCATATTCTTATATTTATATGATGGGTGCAGAAGGTCTAAAAAAAGCTTCAGAACTTGCTGTCCTAAATGCTAACTACTTAAAAAAGAAAATTAATGATATAGATGGTTTTAGTGTTCCTTTTGGAGATAAAAAACCACGAAAACATGAATTTGTTGCTAGTGCAGATCCACTGAAAAGAAACAAGAATATCTCTGCGTTGGTAGTATCAAAATTTCTTTTGGAGAACATGATCCATCCTCCAACAATTTACTTTCCACTTATAATATCAGAAGCATTAATGATAGAACCAACTGAAACTGAAAACAAAGAAACAATGGATTCATTTTCAGAAATCTTAAATGGTTTAAGTTCATTATCTTCTCAGACCATTCCAGAAATCTTACCAACAGGTTCAGTTACTGCTATAGGCAAAGTGGATGAAAAAAAGGCTGCAAGGAAACCAATCCTAAGTTGGAAAATGGTTGACAAATAAAATTGATTCTTGAAATTTAAAGATGGGAATTTTCATGCAGGATTCTTGGGAAAAAATTTTTGACATTATTCGAACCCAATTAGATGAGAACGATACTAAAAGAGAAGAAATTTTACGATCAGCTCGCAGATCGGTACGTTTATCATCAGAAGCAATACGTTCTCTTCATAGAAAAGAGATGTTAGATGCTCAAGAGAAAATAAATGAAATCCGTGAGATTCTAAATCATGTAGAGTCTCTTGCATCAAATCCAGACTTAACACATCTACTTCAAACAGCTCATCAAGAATATGCAGAAGCTAGATTGTTTTACTTATTCCTTGAAAACAAACCCCTCGAGGGTCCACAAGAGCTTGGAATTCCCATTGTCTCGTACTTACACTCCTTATCTGATTTAACTGGAGAATTACGTCGTTATATACTAGACATGGTTCGTAAAGGAGTAACAAAAGAATGTACAGACCTTTCTGAAAACGCACTTACTCTAATGGATGAGATATACTATCAACTCATAACATTAGATTATCCAAGTGGCTTAATCCCTGGAGTCCGAAGAAAAACAGATATAATGCGGGGAATTATTGAACGAACTCGGGGAGATTTAACTTTAGCTGAATCACGTTTGAAATTCCTTCAGGATTGGGATGCGGTAAAATAAAACGAAAAGAGGTTGTGAATCAACCTGTGGAAAAAAAATCGTTTCAATTAGATAATAGTCATATTAAATGGTTATTAAAGAAACAGAAATATCAGCTTTTAGGGGAAAATTGTGAAGGTGCAGTTAAGAAATGTCTGTACGTTCATAATTCTTTTCGAAAAAACATTCTCTGTTATAAGAACACATATGGTATTATTAGCCACCGTTGTATCCAAATGACTCCTGTTCCCCCAAATCTCTGTAGTCATAACTGTATATTTTGTTGGAGACCACAAGACAAAGATTTTGGCCAAAAAGAGACTTTTCTTACATGGAATAAAGCTGGGAAACCTCATTCAATTTTCCTTAGACCAAAAATCATAATTGAAAAATCACTTCAAGCTCAAAAAAAAATAATTTCAGGATATAAACCATTTTCTGCCTATGAAAAATGGATAGAAGCATGTTCACCTACACAAGTTGCTATCAGTTTAGCAGGAGAACCCCTATTATATCCTTGGATGCCTGAATTAGTACAAGAATTTACTAGTCAAAATTTTACAACATTCTTAGTTACTAATGGAACTGTTCCAGAAGGATTAAACAATTTTCTTGAAAGAAATGTTTTTCCAACCCAGACTTATGTAACAGTCCCAGCACCAAACAGCTCTGTATACAAAAATGTATGTCGTCCGTTAATTAAAAATGGTTGGGAAGCTATTAAAGAATCTCTAAAGTTATTAAAGAAATTCGACTCAAGAACAGTCATTCGTTTAACTGTGGGTAATAATTTAAATATGTCAGACCCTGAAACTTACGCTGAACTTATTAAGGAAGTTAATCCATCTTTCTTAGAAATAAAAGGAATCGTTCATGTAGGTTCTGCTCAAAAAAGGATTCCTCGTAATGTTATGCCAAATCACGATGAAATAACTTATTTTTCAAATAAAATCAATGAAAATCTAGGTTATAGAAAAGTTGGTGAGAAGAAAGACAGCAAAGTAATTATTCTCTCATCAGAAAAACATCCCACACTTATAGACTTTTAACACAGGTTCTTGATGCGGGGGGTGAGATTTGAACTCACGAAAGCTTGCGCTTTAGGATGCGTTACATCCTGTACCTACGCTACAGGATCCTAAGTCCTGCTCCTTTGACCTGGCTCGGATACCCCCGCAAAGATAATAACTCAGTTTTCCTAAATCTCTAAAGGGATAATAAGAGATTAAAAATTATATTTCTAATTCTATACCCACTGCTGCTCGAATCAAGTCTTTTAATGGATCCTTTTCTCGTTCTTTTGTTGGTAATTCCAGAATTATTGGATAAAGTTCAGCTAATGACTTTTTGATCAATTCAGGATTTGTTTCAGCTATTTCTGGCGTGACGAATATTATCGCAATCTCATTTTTCTTTCCTAGAAGTTCTTCTAATATTTGTCTAGCATCCTTTGGAGATGTTACAGGAAAAACTTCTCCGATACCAGCCAATTGTAACCAAATACATGTCTCTGTGTCAGCAACAGCAGTTATACGCAAATTTTATTCCTCAAAAGAGAGAATTGAATCTAATACTATTTTAACAGCCTTATCTTGAGAAGCTAGGAATTTATTTTTATTTTGTTGAGTACTATCTTCGAATGTTTTCTCCATGGCAATATTTTCTTCTTCAACTCTTTTCTTTGACTCTTCAAGAATTTGTTGCCTTTGTTTTTGTCCTTCATCCCTTGCTTCACTAATTAGTTTCTTTGCCCTTTCCCTAGCATTCGCTATAGTAGATTCCGTATCCTCTTTAGCCTGCTCTATTAAGTTTCGTGCTTTCTCTTCAGTACCTCGAATTTCTTTTAATAATTCCATGCTCAAGATGCATGATCCTCCATTAAAAATCCTGATTACTCGCAGGTAAGAATCTAAAAGTTTTAGTTGTTATATTGTTTTTCGTTTTTCACCCAATTTGATTCCTCTTAATCTTCAGAGGACAGGACACACAGAAAAGTTAAAAGTCTGCGGAGTTTGATTTAATTACTAAATTGTGCCTAAGATTTATTCAATTTTGAGAATATTCTAGAACGCTTTTTTGGATGGATTCCAATGGCTAAAGGCGATGATACCCAAGGAACGACTGGTTCTCAAATAATTGAAGATGTACTTGAGAGAATTCGTCAAACATGTCCTGGGGTAAATGCTGTTGCTTTGATGACTAGAGCAGGGCTTCCTTTAGAAGCTAAAGGGGTTGTTCAAGTTGATCCTGCCTTGTTTTCAGCGATGGCTGCAACTATTGCTGCTGTATCTGAAAAAGCTGTGACTGATTTACAAGATGGATCACTTGAAGCTGTAATTCTACAAAGCGATAAAGGATACATACTACTTGTTGATTGTGGACTTCACGCAGTTTTAGCTGTCTTGACGGATAAGCAAGATCAAATTGGAATGGTATATGTAATTACACAAAAAATAGCGTTGGAACTTGCTAGTCAAGTCAGTGAAGGAGGATTCGAGTAGCTTTACGTTGTACTAAGCACAGGGAAAAGGGCCGGTGGTCTAGCCCGGTTAAAATGATTAATTATGCTTTACAATTCACCGATTGACGCCTGGCTTACACCCAGGATATCAGCGGTTCAAATCCGCTCCGGCCCACCATTGATCTTACCTACAATTTGCACTCAACTCCATCCTCCTAATATCATTGTAAGAAAAAATGGTTGATTATCTTTTAAGCTTGGGCAAATTGCATTAATGAAACCTAATACACAAATAAAACATGAATCTACGATAGTTGACCTATATTTAATCCTTGATTATCACAAGGTCGGGGCAATGAATAAAAACACTCAACGCGAGCGTGGGGTTTA
>JAEOTI010000364.1 GCA_016839955.1 Candidatus Hodarchaeota archaeon
GATGAAAATCTCACAATAATGAATAATTTCCTAAAAAGAGCGCTAAATACTGTTAATGAACTTCTTAGAATCCCTCTAGATAATAAGGAAGATAAATTAGAGAGTTCTCGATTGATAATGTATTTATTCTGGCAAAAAAGATTCGTTCTCTACCAAAAATTCCTTGAAACACTCCAAAATGCATTTCAGGAGAAGGATCCTTCTTTATGCAACAAATTCCAAGAATATGCAGCGAGTTGTGATGGTGTTATTGATGAATTAAAAACAACTGATATTCCTCTTTTCCTTTCAATTCCATTTATGGAAGGATTTATGGCAGATAAAAATGTTCTTTCATATTTCTCAGTAATAGCTGAGCTCTGTGAAGCATTCGATTGGAGATTTACTTTTAAAGACATGTACAATCTAGTAGAGTCTTACATAATTAAATCTGTTGAGAAATTTGATAATATTCATAATATTCCGAGTTGGGATTCAAATTGGATTGAAAAAGTCTCAGATCCTCTTACATTGATTATTGATTTAATTGCTAATTTTAGAACTGCTATTCAAGTACAAAATGGGAAGCAATCAGGGACTTTCTTCAGTAAAGGGTTTGGTTTTTCAGATGCTTATGTTGTTAGTGACAACTCCACTTGTAAACCACGAAAAGATGAAATTCTTGTGCGACAAAAGATTAATTTATATGTTCCGATGGCATACGCAAGCACATATTCAATCTTAACGAAAGGATTTCTATGGATGAAAGCAGGAGAAGATTTCGATGGTACTCTATTAGTAAATTCGATGTTTAATCAAGACAATTTGGTATCAAAAGGTTTGTATAGCAATGCGGTGTCTTTTCTGGATTTATCCTTAAGAGATAAGGATAAGCTAAAGATACGATTAAACGCATTTCTAGATACCTACGAAAACACTTCACCGAGCTACGGAGCGTCTGATGGAATTGTCTTACCCCAAACTACAACTAATCCGCAATTAGAAACATTTATCTCAAAAACTTACGATTTATTCGATATAGCTCAAACTAATAAAATAGAACCTATTAATACCTTTAACAAAGAATATAAGAACAAAAAATACGAAAAAAACTTGGAACGATTGAATGGTGAAGTAACGGATATTATACATGTCCCTCTTAGTCTAGTTCTTCTAGCTAAAGGCAAAATTAAGAAAGGTTCATTTCAACCAAAAGAAGAATTCCACTGGAAGATGCTATCTCCTTTTCCTTTAGAAGATCATAGTAAAAGGGATCCTGAAGATTTAATGGGAGTAAGGATTGATCCAACAGGATTATTGCGAATTTATGAATTCATGAGAACGATATATACTTAAAAAAATTAGCTATTGGGAACTTTACTTAAATCAAGAAATCAGAAGTGATGAAATGAATAATGAAAATTATAAACTAAGTGATCTGCCACAAGAGCTTGATAAAGGCAGACTAGGGAGAATTGTTACTGAAGAGATTGAAGCTCTTGTCCAAACTGAAGAAGATATCAAGAATTGGCTCCAAAAGTTTCTATCAACTGAATGGTATGAAATCGAAAAAACTAGACTTCAAAGGTTTGAAGAACTAAGCGAGTTAATAGAAGGTTTTGATAAAGACCCTTACCTTCCCCAGAAGAAAATTAAGTTATCATTTATGGACATTTCTGGAGTATCAGAACCCTTTTCTCAAAGATCGTACATGGATGATCCTGAATACGTTGTAGAAACGAAAATGGTCAAAGAAGAAGAACCAAAGGTAGATAAAAAACTGATTATCGAATCTATCCAACGAATCGTTCCGAAATATCATCACAAATTGACAGTATTGTTAGAAAAATGTCGGGTGGAGTTATCAAACAAACCTTATAACGACAAAAAACCTGATAAGCTTATGAAACAGGTTAAGAATTTTAAGAAATATTGGACTTATTTGAATTTTTTAAGGGCAGCATACGAGAATATACTTTTAACATTAAGAGATTTTAGATATTCCCCCACAATCAAGCTGCTTCATCATACTATTTACTTAGAAGTTAGAGAAATCGATTTCCAGCATTATATGAGGAAAAAAATATTCTTATTCAAGAAACGGATTAAATTTGATTAATTAATGAAAGATTTTAGTTTGTTTCCCAAAATTAATCATAGTGGACAAAGATGAAGAAAATTAAAGCTAAAATAAAAATCCGTGGAGGTTTAATTGGTAAGCGGATTAAAGTATCGAAAAAAACGAGGATTGTTAATAAGTTACGAAGAGAGGAAATTGAAGATAAAATTTTAATCTTTGTAGAAAATCATAAAGAGCAATACATTGGCCTCACTCCGTACAAACGACTATATTCAGATCTTACTAAGCATTACGGAGAAAGACAGATCACTTTCAAATCAATGGAAGAAGCATTGAAAGAATTAGACAAAAAAGGAATATTAAAACTCGTTATAATAGATAAAAAGTTTAAAGTAGTACAATTCGCGCCAATAGAACGAGGAGAAGGAATCAAACAGATAATCAAGCTAGCAATTAAGAAAAATGGTAAAATAACTACAAGTGATATTATAAATGATTTAGGTTTAAATTTAAAAACAACAAATCAAATTATGACGATACTACAAGAACAAAAACTTGCTATCGAAACAAATGACGATATTATAGGAAAATGTTACTATTTTCCTGATCTTTTTAACTAGAAGAATTGTTATTCATATATCAAGCCGATTTGAGTAATTAAATTGAAATGAAAAAAGGAAGGAATTGAGTAAAATGGGGTTATTAGAGCGAATAAATAATGCAATTACTAAATCCTCTTTTGGAGAGCATATGAAACGCCTTCTGCCAAAATATAAGGGCTATTACCAGCAAGAGGATAGAAGAGAAACTGATTTATTAGTTAGGAGTAAAATGACTGAGCTTTTAGATCGCACTGAATCGTCTCTGATTGATATAATGTCCATTCTAATGGATAATGGTGAAGTTAAATTATCTAAAATAAGTAAGAATCTTCAAGATGAAGTCCATCTATTTAGAGATCAAATTAAAAACGCTGAATACGGTTTTGATGTCAAAAGTCGATTTGTGACTAAAGAAAAAACATCTACATATGATAAAATATTGAAAGCAGATGCCTCATTAGTAATAGCATGTACCGAGTTGTTTGAACATTGCACTGAGCTACAAAATAGAGCTTTTAACGGTGAATTGAATCATTCTGACTTTTTGGAGGTAAGAAAAGTCATTCAAGGCGCAAAAAAGTTGTTTTCCAATCGAAGAGATTTTGTAACAGGTGTCTCAGACGTATTAGATGTGAAGAGCTTTAACTGAGGTGGTAAAGATGAGTAAAGATGATCAGACTGGATTTGAAAGGGCCGAGGGCGTTAAAACTGATGCAGATGATATACGAACAGTTGAATGGCTCCCAGCTTATTTCTGCGAACTTGCAGTACTAAGATCAAAACACATAGATGAGTTTAAACAAATCGACATTGTAAAGAAGAAGAAATTCTTACGTAAAGAAATTGAAGAAGTGTATGAATATCGGGCGTCTCTAGAAGAAATTAGAACATCTCCATTGAAATCAGCCATGCAGCATATCATCACAGAGTACTTTGATTTTAAAAGATGCCTTCTTCCAAATGTACACAAGCTTCCATGTAGAGGGAAAATTATTGCAGAAAAAATACCACGTTCTGTTTATACTCAAGGAGAACCCGACGCTTTAAAATACGTACTCGTTAAACAAAGTGAATGCTGTGGTTTATATAGAGATGGGAAATTATTTACAATACTAGATGCTGGAAGGCACGATATCATCTCTCAACACAAAGATTGGAATATTCTCGATCTGGTCTATATTGATCAAAAAAAGCAGAAACTATTATGGGGTACGAGTTCTTATACTTCTGATCAAATAAGAGTTAATTCTTCTGGTAGTGTAATAGCAACATTTAAGGATCCTAATAATTTTCTACTCAATATCTTCACTGACAAAAATGAATATTATGAGGCTGATCTTAATGATTTTGTAAGAGATAAAATCTCTGAAATAATCAGGACAGAAATGGCAAAATTAAGTGCCCAGGAGATATTTGCAGAACGAGACGCCTTTATAATGAATTTACAAGTTGCAGCTAGAAAAACTTTCGAAATTGCTGGCTTATCTCTGGATGAACTAGCAATATCCAAGATGGATTTTCCACCAGAAATACGTGATCAACTCCAGAGTCTTAAAATAAGTAATTTACAAGCAGATGCAGAAGTCGAACGCCTCATCAAACTCCAACAAGCAGGAATTAGTGCTACAGAGCATCAAAGAATGCAAGCTTTAAAGACTCTTGCTGAAACTCCTGGTTCAGGAACCGCTGATGTCATGAAAGCAGGAATCGTCTCGGGAGAACCCGCTCATACAAGGCCCATTTCTCCTCCAACACAAGGTAATATCTGCCCAAGTTGTGGTAGTCCTGTAGGTAACGCAAAATTCTGCCCTAATTGTGGAAGTGCTATAACTACACAGAAAAAGGCCTGTAATAATTGTGGTGCTGATTTAGGAAATGCAAAATTTTGTCCAAATTGTGGGAGTCCAGCACAATAAGATAATCAATATGAAACTTTGAATGCGATAAAAATTTTCTTTTAACACAGATCCCCCATTTCACTTAAACTCGCCTCTACTCCGTTCATTTTGAAAGTGTCTTAGGATTGAAATGATCTCTAGAGAGAGATTTTTTGAGAAAAGGGCATTTTTCCCGTTTTAATTTTTTTCTAATTATAGATGAGATTTCGCTATTTTACCTCACTAGGTACAATTAAAGAGAAAATGGGGTAAATTAACAACTATTTCTAATAACAGAATTACGAAAATACATTAAGAATGATGATACTTTCCCAAGTATTTCACTCCATGTACAAGATTTCATAAAAATTAAAGCAATATGATAAAATCACTAGAGTGATATTGAGTTTATTAAAAAAAGATGTAATTGAATTTGAAAAAGTCATCCTATAATCCTTGTTTTCAAGAAGTGATAAGACATTGAGTGTTGATATAACATCTCCTCAAATTAAAAAGGAGGTTCGTTTACAATTCGAACGTCTTAATGTTTTTATGAATGAATTATTAATTTTGAAAGATGTATTCAATAAAAGGATAGAATTTATTAAAAAGAAACTCTTAGAGAGACAAGAATTTATAACAAAAGGAATTGGTATTGCTCCTGAGGTTTGGATAAAGAATCTTAGTCGTGAGAGAACTGACCCTATTCTCAATGTCTATTTTAAATCATTTTTCTTTGTGTATAGACAAGCTATTTCTTCAGTACTTCGCATTATTTTTCTAGTGCAAGAGAAATTATGTGAAAATGTTACAGGGTTTCATATTATAGACGCATCTAAACCAAAAAACTTTACAAAGTTCATTACATCTTTAAAGACCAGTAAATACGTAGACTATGATAGTGACCTTATAAATTTCTTAAATAATTCATCAGATATGTTAATAATACCTAGAATTATTCGTAATCAAATTAAACAACAAGGGACAATACCTGTACATGTGA
>JAEOTI010000365.1 GCA_016839955.1 Candidatus Hodarchaeota archaeon
AATTTTCAAAAATCATTAAAGAAATATATTAAGAAGAACATAGGGTTGAAAAATTCAGTGAGGGAAGCACTTGAACAATTAGAAGTGGATCCCTATTTTCAAACAGAACGAATGACAGCATTCCAAGGAAAACGAAAAATCCGCATTAGAAAATCAAAATTACGGATAATTTTCTGCATCTGTGAAGAATGTCGGAAACTGGAAGAGGAAGAGCTGAATAATTGTCATAATTGTAACAAGAATGTAGATGAAACAGTTATTGTGCGCCATATAGATAAAAGGGGTCGTGCATACTCAACAGGAAGAGGTAGAAAATCACGTTTTTAGTTATGCAGCTAGAAGATTTGTTTACCAAATAGAATTAAATGGTCTTGCTTCAGACTTATGGAGAAAAACAATTATGAAAAAACCTGTGTTTGAAGTTAAAGCTAAAGATTCAAGGACTGGAAAAATCACAGACATTGGCTTGAGTTCAAATGTTGTAATAACTGAAGAAAACATCTTACTAATTCTTAATGATGTTTTACGTGATTCGATTGATAAAGATGATACATTTATTGTCAAAGTTTTAAGAAAATGGGACTCTAAGGACTTAAAGAAAGCAATTAAATATTTCATTGATAACAGAGGTCACTGGATCGAGTAAGAATCAATAAGGGAGATTTTATAACTCAAATGGAAGAGAATAGAACCTTGATTTCCCCAAATAATTGGAGATGATTAATTGGAAGACAGAAAAGCCAAAGTATATTGGTTTCAAAAACCAAAAGATGATCGTGATATATTAATTTTTGATCCTGGTTACCATGGAGGGGATATTCATATTTATGAGCATAATGAAACAATGAATGCAACACGACTTGAAGAGCAATTGAAGAAATATGGCTATCATATGGATTGGAAAATAATTCGTCCAAGTGATCCCGTGACAAAAGAAGAACTAAACGATGCTCTAAGCAGAGTCACACGTTATATTCATGAACTTCAAGATCTTCTTGAAAGAGGATTGAAAAATAACTAATCAAAATTTTTTCCCTAGTAACGACAAAATTTAGTTATTGTCCTAATGTTATTTTGGAAGGAATTGTATCCTATCTTCTTGATTATCCATTATATAAATTTATCAAATGCCAAAATAATTTTTGGGACTTTTAAAACTACCTCTTTACAGAATTGAAGCACATCAATTTCTGTATCTTCAAAAACAATAGATGCCCATGTTCTTTTAGGATTTAATTTCGGATCAATTGTGTTTATAGGAGTATCGATATTTATTGTCTTTTCTTTCACGAGTACACCTTTCACTGTGGTATTATGAAGAATCACTGTGCCTCTATTTTTAATTTTAACAACACCATCCCCTAATGTTGTAGCAGTTTCACCAATCTTTACTTGGCCAACTAAACGAAGATGTCTTTCATTTGATTTGTCTCGAAAGAACTCTAACCACTCAAAATCCTTATTATATGGTTGCACAGAATCGAGAAAGCTATATACATTTGGAAAAAGAGTTTGAAAATTGGTACATTTTATTTTCCTAAAGTTTTTTGAAAATTTATCCCTATCAGTTATAATAGGGAAATATACTCTTCTTTCTGCTTTTTTCCGATCTTCAGGGGATAATATAGGAGCAATATATTTTGAAAAGAACTGATACATAATTTGATCTAAGATATTTCTTAATTTTTGGAGAATTTCTTGTGTCAAGTTTCTTGTTTTATGAGAAACAGATTTCTCTTTGAGATTGGTGTTATAATGGTTTTTAAGATCGCCCAGAAGTTCTTTAGCTCTTTTAATTTGGCTTATTATCTCGTTATTCATTTTTAAATCTCAATTTGATTATGTATGCATAGCTATGCACCTTTTTTACTAAGGAAAGGGATTCTCCACTATGAAATTGATTTTCCCCTGTTTTTCAAACTTTCGTAGTAGTGAAGTTAAAAAGCCATAAGTTTGTCGCTTTGGGTATCCAGACGATAGAGAATTAATTCAATTTGATGGCTATTAAATTCCAGGTATTTTCGTTGCGGGATAGCGGTATCTTTCCAAAATTTGTTTCCTCTAAGTCCACGTTGTAAAGGTTGGCCAATAAGAAACAAATGGTCTTGTCCTTTGTCATTATTAGGCTTAAGACAGTCAGTGCTAAGGATACTGCGAATTCTTCTAAGAGCTGGATGTTGCGCAGACGATATGATATTTCGAGTAAGGAGGTCATACTTGATCATTTCATAGGGATTCGCAACATGTAATCGTAATCTTCGTCTTAATGCTGGAGCACGATTACCGTAGGCTATATCTGACGAATATATTTCGTCAGCTCCTTCAAAAATTGACCTATCAGCCAATTTAGGTGGAATGTCATTGATGGAGCCACGAGTTTGTATGACAGCTTCTGGAACACCTAATTGTGCTCGAATCTCTTCCCATAATTCATATTGGGTTACTCGTGTTTCGTCTTTTGGTTCTGTAGAACCCCATTCGACTACTGTTCTTGTCGATGTACCTGGGATAGTTTTAACTTCAAAGTTTAGATCACTAACATGTTTTTTGTCTTCAATCTTTGATCTACCTTCACTAACATGAGCAGTAAGCCCATAAAGCTCCTGTTTGGCATCAAGCTGAGCTTGAAGCGACAAAACAGGGAGTAAATCAACATTGACAGGGAAGTCAGGATTTCTTATTCTAAGCGATTGTGCGAGTTTTCTTTTCATTCATTCTATTTCCTTAAAAATTGTGGATCTGCTTCTTCTCTTTTACCTGCTTCTTCAAAGTTTTTCCCTGCTTGGTCTTTGCATTCTTCCATTGTATTATCTTTGTGACAAATCCAACGTAAATGTTCAAACGCTGGTTTTCCACAATACGGGCAAAAGAGATTATTTAGAACGGTTAGTATTTCAAGGTGAGCTTGCCAGTTACGTCTATGTCGTCCCCGTTCTTGAACGATTGGTTTGGCTAAGACCGCTGCTGTTTCCTTTTCACCAATTTCAACAGCACGTCGAAGTTCCTCAATTGTTTCTTCTGGGACCTCAATGCTATATCCTTCTGTTCTATCACCGATAATCTCTATGGGAACACTGGAAGTTAGAATGGCTTCTCGTTCATCTTCAGGGAGTTTTTTGATTTGTGTGATAAATTTCATTGCCTTTTTTTGGCCCATTTCTTGCTGAACTATTTTCTCATAAGTGCGTTGTTGAAGATCTTTGTCATCAATTCTTGATAATCCTGTTAATATGAATTCTGATATTCTTTCTTCTTTTGGTTTTTTAAATTCAGTTTTGATAATATTTTGTTCAACAGAAGCAGCATGTAGCCAGTTTTTTATCGTTGGTAAAGGTTTGTTGATTTTATTGCAAACTGTAATAGTTTTAGTCTCTGTAACCATTCCAGTTCTTCTTTCTTTTTGAATCAAACGATCGATTTCAAGCGCAATCGCTTTGGGACTCTTTTTAATGTTATAAAATCTAAATATTTCGATTGTGCCTCTTCCTTTTTCTGACATAGTTAGATCTTTTCTGTGAACATTTTCAATCAATGATTCTAATCTTTGTCTTCCGTCATCAATGTCTTTGATGATGGCTGCTATTTTTTCTAAACCTGCAAATTGAGCTGCTCGCCATCGTCTTTCGCCTGCAATGATTTGATAATTGTCTTTTCCGTGTGGTTTTACTAATATAGGATTGAGAAGATCAAATTCTTCTATCGAATCAGCAAGCTCTTGTATTTCTTCTTTGTTGAAGGTTTCTCGTGGCTGAAAAGGACTTGGACTGATTTGGTTTATAGGAATTTCTTGGATTTCCATTGTTTCAACCCTGTTCCTTGATTAATTCCATGGCTATTTCTTGCCAACCAACCTGGGTTATTTCCCATTTTTCAGCTTCAGTATTGATACTAAGGATTTTGGTTTTCTCTGTATTGCCTTTTAAGACAATATCTTTCATCTGAGCGATTGCTTCTGATCTTTCCATAAATATCCACTTGTCTTTACCTGCGTCTAAGACATAGAATTGATTTCCTTCTAGTTTCATTGTTTTCTCACCTTTTTAAGCTGGGATAGCCAACGTTTCCTCTCTTTCACGATAATAATCGAGTAAGAAGTTCACAGCTTCATCAAAACTGCGAAATTGTTTCTCTGCCCTCAAAATATCCAATATTCTATGAGTTTCTTCTTCAAGAATAACTGTTTTTTTCATGGTTTATCCCTATGTTTTCGAAGTCTTTCAAACTTATAAACTTTTATACAATTTACACAACTTACATCTTTTAATGAGTTCAGAAAAGAAACCCATGATGAAAAATATTATGAAATCTATTTGCTTTCCCAGCGTTTCTCGATGTCTCCCTCCTGGAGAATAAAAAATCCTCTCTCCAGTTTTGAAAGGGCGGAAAATTTTATGAGAAAGGGTTGTCCCTTCGGGAGAGATTCAAACTGGCTGGTTGGCTCGGAATAGGACACATCGAGAAATTAAGTGGATTTGAGGGAAAACTCTTCACGAGATCCCTTTTTAGCTTTCATTATCAACAGTGTAGAATCCATATTCTTATTCGAGTTAATCGTACGAATTTACTAAAATTTTATATACAATTTTTTACCAAATGATCATATATCCCTTAAATTTGGTTACCAATTAAGAGGGAATAATAATGTCTATTAAACTGTTTAAAGATACATTAGCGTTATCTGAATTTGGTAATCAACGTTTTCTGTATGGAAATTTTCTTCCAGCCCTGTTTGGGGTCTATTGTATAGGAAGTATTCTTCTCTGGAAAGTTCCTTTAACAACAGATGACCTTCCACTATTGGGGATACTCACTCTTATTGCTTTAATCGCTTCATTTATCACCCATAGAGCTTCAAGAGGGATTATCTATACTGTTTGCATGATAAATAGAAGATATGATAATTATCTAGAAAAATATCCGCACATAATTATGGCTATTAAAACAATCCGCAGGGAAAGAGGAAAAGACGATTCAGAGGACTCTAAAGGTTTTAGAGAAGAAAGGAAACGCTTTAAAGAAGCTCTTATGAAAGATTTTAGAAAATTTTTTAGTGAAAACTTTTATAACCCCCCTGCTACTATTGAAGCTGAAGATTTTCTACGACATGAAACTATGTTTCTTTTAGGTCTTTGGGGGGCTTTGTGGACAGCCCTCTCTTCTGGAACTTTTCTTACTTTTTCTCAATATGAAGAAATGTCAATATCAATCTTTCACCAGAACACTCCTATTCCTGAACTTGTTTTAATAGTTGTTTTTTTAAGTATAGGCTTGATTTGTATAGTAATTGCCGGGGTCGCAGGAAAAAACATTCATAATCAGGTATTAGAGGCTTTACCGTTTTTTCTAAAGCCTGAGAATCCGATAATAAGGGCAACTGGCAAAGGAACTGAAGAAACATTATCAGAATTTAACAAAAAATATTCTGAAGAATCTGAAGTAAAAACCCTCATTTTAAATGAACTTAAAGAAGAAATCCAAACAATTGTAAAACCAATGTTACGAAAAAATATCATAAAGCATCGTTTCGAACAACTCCTTCAAAAAATTTATCCACCAGAAGAAGCTTATCGTGTAACTGAAACAATAGAAGATTTGAAAGAATTTGGTCAATATTTCGATCCTTCTGAAGCTAAATTATTGCATTCAATCCAAAATGAAGTGGACTTTAACTTATATCCTGAACTCGATAATGAAGGTAAAATAATTTCTCTGAATTTAGCTGCTCTTTTTTTAGGAAAGATACCTCCAGAACTCGGCCAATTGACCCAACTCCAAACATTATTTCTGGCTGACAATCAGCTCACCACTCTGCCTCCAGAACTCGGCCAACTGACCCAACTCCAAACATTATTTCTGGCTGACAATCAGCTCACCACTTTGCCTCCAGAACTCGGCCAACTGACCCAACTCCAATACTTATCTCTGGCTGACAATCAGTTCACCACTCTGCCTCCAGAACTCGGCCAACTGACCCGACTCCAAACATTATCTCTGGAGAACAATCA
>JAEOTI010000366.1 GCA_016839955.1 Candidatus Hodarchaeota archaeon
AGAAAAAGCCCTTAGTTTTGTACGTCAGAAGACTGAGAAAATTATAGATTTAAACAAATTGCCTACTGATGAAGGAATTGAATTTAAGATTGTTACTGATCGTCCTTGGAGTGCCTTTAATTGGTACCTTGGTGAAGCTCAATCAAAAATTGACGTTAATGTGGATGATCCAAGAAATGCATTAACTTTATTACACACTATTGCTCATGAAACTTATCCCGGCCATCATTTAGAACATGTGTTTAAAGAACAGCTTTTATATTACGAAAAAGGGTATGTTGAAAACTCTGTACTTCTCACACTCGCCCCAGAAAGTCTGATATCTGAAGGTATTGGTAATTATGGAGTAGAGCTGGTTTTAACTCCCGAAGAAAATTTAGAATGGGCAATGGAAGAAGTAATTCCAATATTACAAAAATGTCCAGAAATTGATAATGACACCCATTTGAAGATCTCAGATGGTTCCAAGGCCTTTGGATCTCTAGGCGGTCATTTAGCATTACTAATGTATGATGAAGGCTATTCTGTTGAAGAAACTATATCTTTCGCTTTAGAACACACCTACCTAACCGAACAACGTATTCGATCATATTTAAAATTCATTCAAGACCCGTTGTGGAGAAGTTACGTCTTTAATTACTATTATGGGGAGAAACTAGTAAAAGAATACACCGAGAAAGGAGATAAAGCCTCTAGATTCGGAAATCTACTTCAGAAGCAATTTTGTGCCTCACTACTGTGAATATCCTCATTTTAGCAGATCATTTTTTCTACTAACCATAATTGGATCATCCCCTTCAAGTATTTCTTTTATTATTTTAGGTGGTTCACCTTTCTTCGGACTTAAAACGGGCTCATAAAAAGCTTCCAACTCACCAGCCTGATTTAATGCCCATTTCACAAGAAGGGGTGCAAACAATTGTACAACCAAAGTTGTTGCAGTAACTGTTCCTAAGATTAGGACTCCTGCATCAGCAGCTTCCCCTCCTAGCTTTGAAAATTTTTCTGCAACAAGGACGGCCAATGCTACTGGTACACCCGCTTGGCTTAGGAGACAAATACCTAAATATTTTTTAACATGTTCTGGGGATTGTGCAATGTTTGATCCGGCGTATGCACCACCAATTTTTCCTACAGACCTTCCTAGTATGTATAATGCTCCAATAAGTCCAACTCCTATGAATCCTGCAGGATCTGCTTCTATTCCCACCATTATGAAGAATATTGCTATTACAGGCGCCCCTAATCGGAAAACTTGATGAATTAATTCTCTTGTATCGACTTTTGTCAAGGATTCTGCAACAGTACCATAAACCATACAAGCTAAAATAAGAGAAAGATCTAATATTGAAGCAATCCCAATTAATGCAATAAGAGTCCCAAATACTAACTCTAGTGTCTCAATAGGATCTTCCACACGGGGGATGATTATAGCAACAATTCCCCCTGCGAGAAAACCAATAACACAAGATGCAACCGAATGATAAAGCCCTTTTATTATTAAATCTAGAACATCGAAAGAACCAGATTTGTAAATACTAAGGGAGAATTCCAAGGCTATATCGATTAAGACAATTGCTAAAATGTCATCCAATACTAAAATTGCCATTAAAGTTGTACTTAATTCTCCTTTTGCTTTATATTCCCAAACGACGTCTGCAGTAGCTGCAGGAGCAGTCGCAGATGCTAAAGCACCGAAAACTAGGGCAATTGGGACAGATTCTGTTACAATATATGTAAGAATCGAAACTAAGACTAATGCTCCAACTGATTCAAAAAATAGAATAATCAGGATTTTTGGATCCAATTTTTTAATGGTTTCAAAATCGAGTTCGTGACCTATATTAAAGCCAATAAATCCTAATGCAAGAGCTACTATAGGAGATAAGTATTCGAGAACTTCATCCTTCCCAAAATTTGGAAGGACGTCAAAAGCTACTCCAATTAAAATTCCCATTACTAATAAGCCTAGCACGCTTGGAATACCGTATCTCTTGAGAACTAAGGCACCAAAAATACCAAAAAATAAAATAACCCCTAATTCAATTAGCAAAATATCAAAGACTTCTGTCATTCGGAACCATTTTCCCATTAAAGGAGAATGTATGTTTTTTTGGATCTTTGAGGTTAATTATATTTTTGATTTCTTAAGCAAAACCCTCCTTCCATGACACAAGGTAGTAATGATTCAATTTGTCTTACATATTGACCTAGAACAAATATATCATTTAATAGAAATTTCTACTTCTATAGTTCTAAAAACACAGTATTACTTACCTAAAAGATTCTTAAGAGATCGAATCTATTTCTATCATTTTTCTAAACAAACTTATCTATTTAGAGTCTTAATCTTTTATTTTTATAATTAATCATAAATTATATTCAATGGTAAAACCGTTGGGTTCTTAGGTAGTTGTTCCTAATGATATTTTGATTAAATAACTGTATAAAAGGTCGGAAAGAGATGACTGTCGAGATTAAACCAAATGTTTTTTGGATTGGAGTAAATGATCGAACCACAGATTTGTTTGAGGGCATGTGGCCAATCGCTGACGGAGTTAGTTATAATAGTTACTTGATAAAAGATAAAAAACCGGTTCTTATCGACTTGGCAAAATCTACTCATGGCGACGCGTTTATTGAGCAAATAGAAGAGATAATGCCTTTATCTGATTTAAATAAAGGATATCTTGTTTTAAATCATCTAGAACCGGATCATACTGGAATATTGAAATCGATAAGAAGGAATTTACCAGATATACAAATTGTTGCAACCAGAAAAGCCCTTACAATGACAAAAGCGTTTTATGGCATTGATGAAGGCTTCTTGGAAGTTGATGATGGTAGTACTCTAGATACTGGTGATCGAACGCTCTCTTTCTATAAAACACCTTTTGTGCATTGGCCTGAAACAATGATGACTTTTGATCCAACATCCAAAATTCTATTCGCTTGTGATGGGTTCGGAGGATATGGCGCATTAAGAGGCGCAATTTTTGATGATGAAATTGCAGATTTAGATTTTTATCGAAGAGAATCTTTACGATATTACGCGAATATTGTAGCGAAATTTTCTAATTCTGTTTTGAAAGCAATAAACAAATTAATAAAGGCTAATGTTCCAATTGAAGTCATTGCACCGTCTCATGGAATAATTTGGAGAAAAAATCCATCCGAAATAATCCAACTCTATCAAAAGTGGGCAGGTTATGCTCAAGGACCTAGGGAAAAAGCAGTCACGCTTGTATATGGCTCTATGTATGGTAATACGGAAAAAATGATGAATAATGTAGCTCAAGGAATATCTAGTATAGGAGTGCCTGTTGAGATTTTTGACGCAGGTCGAGTTCATGTTTCCTACATTCTTTCTGCTTTATGGAAAAATGAGGGAGTAATAATCGGTGCTCCCACCTATGAAACTGAAATGTTTCCTCCAGTTGCACATGTCCTTGATATCGCTCGACGCAAACGAATTATTTATCGAACTGCAGCACTTTTTGGCTCATATGCCTGGTCAGGGGGAACAAAACGAGAATGGACAAAATTTGTTGAGCAGCTAAAATGGCGGGTTATTGAGGAATTTGAATTTCATGGTGGACCAACAAAAGAAGATTTACAAAAAGGATTAGAATTTGGTAAAAAGTTTGGGGAGGTCATTAAAAGCAAATAATTAAAGAAATTTACTTTATTACCATTTTCTTTTAATTTTTTTTTTGGGTTCTTAGATGCTTTTTAGTTAAATATAGTACTTTAAATTCTACCCTGAAACATTCAACTTGAAACTTGTTATCGATTAATAAAAAAACCTTTAAGAAGGCTATATATTTGAATTTGACCTTAAAAAAAATAAAGAAATTACGATTAGAAGGTCATTTCATTAATGCTATCGAGTTAATAGAAGAAGAACTAATCTCTCAACAATCTAATGATTCTTCCTTTCATATTGCTGTTCTTAATGAAAAAAGTGCCTGTTTTTGTTCAATCGGAAATTATGATGAAGCAATATTAATAGCATTGGAAGCAATTGAATTATTAAGAAATGAGTCTGGAAAAGAAAAACTACACTCTGATGCCCTAAATATCCTTGGTCGAACGTATTGGGAAAAGGGTGACTTTGAAAGGTCAAAATTGTATCTTAATAATGCTTTGAACACTGCTAGAAATACTTTTTATGGATTTGGAATTGCATCAGCATTAAACACACTTGGCTTAGTTTATTGGCAAGAGGGAGACTTAGAACAGGCAGAAAATCATTATCTTGAAAGCCTTTCTCTATTTGAAAAAGAAAATGATCAATATGAGCGAGCAAGACCTATTAATAATTTGGCAATTCTATATTGGCAGCGTGGATACTTTAAAGAAGCTGAAAAATACTTTCTAAAAAGTCTAGAGATTTGTGAACAACTTGGAAACCCACAAAATATTGGTAAAGCATCAAGTAACTTGGGAGTCCTTTATTGGTTAAGAGGGGAGGTTCAAAAGGCGGAACACCGTTTTTTAAAAGGTTTAGATAATTTTATGAGGGTTGGGAACTCACAAGATATAGCAAGGCTGTTAGTAGATCTCGCAATTCTTTATAGGCATCAAAATTCACTCAATAAAGCACAAGATTATTGTAATCGCGGAGTAATTTTATTAAAGAAAATTAATAATCACTTTGAACTAGCTAATGGTCTTCATCAATATGTTGTTCTTCTAACTGAAATGAATGAAATAGAAAAAGCTAAGCATGAATCAGCGTTTTTGAAAGAGATTTTTGATAAATCTCCTATTCCAGAGATAGAAGGAAGATGGTTCCTGGCTGAAGGCACTATCAAACTGAAAGAACATGATTTAAATGAAGCTCTTATATTTGCTGAAAAATCTAAATGCATTGTTGAAGCTATACCTCATTTTGGAATGGTAATTGAATCTACTAAGTTACTTCTCGAAGTTTTATTAAGTTTGTATTTGTTGAATGAACAAGATGATCTCATTCCTAAAATTGAATACAATTTAAATAGTTTAGAAGAATTTACAAAGCAAAAAAAACTCTTTGGAACGTATGTTGAAACTTTACTCCTGCAAGGAGTTTTCAGAAGAGCAACCTATGATTACACCGAAGCTATTGAAATCCTAGAACGCGCAACACTTTTAGCTAAAGAACAGGGGATAATATCAGTATTCGAAAAAGCTCAATTTGAATTAAATAATATTAAATCAAATTTTAGTTCTTTAAATCGCATGCAAACATCACAAAAGAAAATTGAACAAATGGAGTTACAAAATGTTCTATCTTATATTAAACAAGTGAAAGAGTACCTTTAATTCAACTTCATTTTTTATTTATACTTATCCATCTTAATAAAAAATTCGACACTAGCTCCACAAATAGGACAAACAAACGTATCTGGCAATTCCTTAAATTTAGTCTTGGATGTAATACCCAATTCAGGAACTCCCACTGTTGGATCGTAAGACCATCCACAGATTCTACAGGTCCATTGAGTAACTATTTCACCCACTTTCCTTAAAAAAAATAGAAGAAGGACTAAATAACAATCGGATTGTACTAGTCCTCAATTTTTATGAAATCGCTTTTACCAGCACCACAGTCTGGACAAACAAAATCATCTGGGATGTCTTCAAACTTTGTACCTGGCTCAATCCCTTCATCAGGATCGCCTACATCCTCATTATAGATCCAACCACAGATTGTACATTCCCATTTTGCCATTTTTAAATTTCTCCTTTGAAATACTAAGATTATCTATTGATTCTATCTTGTTTGAGAATAAATTGGTTAATTCTAAGTAAACAATAAAAGATCTAATAGTTCTCTCCTAAGAGTTCAAAATGGGCCTGAGGATGAGCACATGCAGGACAGAGATCAATAGCTTCTTCTCCCTCATGAAGATAACCACAATTGCGACATCTCCAAACTACGGGTTTGTCTCGTTTGAAAACACGATCATTCTCAATGTTTGCAGCAAGATCTAGATATCGTTTTTCATGTTGTTTTTCAGCCACACCGATTGCCTCAAAAACCCTTGCAATTGTTTCAAAACCTTCTTCACGCGCCACTTTTGCAAAACTAGGATACATATCTGTCCATTCGTAGTTTTCACCAGCAGCAGCGTGTTTTAGATTTTCTATTGTGCCAGCCGAGGAATCATTACCTTCAAAACTTGCGGGAAATGTAGCTGTTATTTCGACCTCTCCTCCTTGTAGAAACTTAAATAATCTTTTAGCGTGTTCCTTCTCTTGATTAGCTGTCTCTTCAAAGATTGCGGATATTTGTACGTAACCTTCTTTTTTAGCTTTAGAGGCTGCGTAGGAATATCTATTTCTTGCTTGAGATTCTCCAGCAAAAGCCGTTAAGAGATTCTTTTCTGTTTGAGTTCCTTTTAATTCAGGCATGCAATATTCACCTTTTATAATAACTGATCTAAGGATCAAATATTAACTGAAATGTGTTTATTTAAACAAATAGAATCTTTAATATAATCCTCACTGATTTGACATTTTTTTTTAGAATTTATTCTCCAAAAATAAAACACATAAAAAATCAAGTGAAAAATCAAAAATTGTTTTGATTATTCTTCAAAATTCCAATCAGGATCTTAAATTACCTGAAAAATAATTTTAAGCAATTTACTTGTCTTCAAAAGGTATAATTATCTTAAAAGTGGTCTCAGGAGTCTCTTCAATAGAGATTTCCCATCCATGAGCCTCGATTATTTTCCTTGTTATTGCTAATCCTATTCCCATTCTACTTTTGGAAGTACTAAAACCTCGCTCAAAGATATGGTCTTTAAATTCCAAATTAATTGGAACGCCATCATTCTGAATCAATATATAATATGAATCAACTTCTGTTTTCAGTTTAACGTGAATTTTCGTGGGGTTTCCATGGTTAATAGCATTTTCAATTATGTTTTGAAAAATTTGAGTAACTTTCGCCATATCACATGATACATGAGGAAGTCCATCAATTTTAAAATCGATAAGTGGAGAAATTAAAGTCTCTCCAACTTTCTGAACGATTTTAGTCAAGTCAACGTTATCACTTTTCTCAACTACTAAACCAGCATCAGCGAGTGAAATAGAACGGAGAAGAAGATCATTCATGCTTTTTGCTATATCACTTACTTTTGACATAAAATAGGGTTCTGATTTGTCTATTGCTAAACTAGTATAACCCTGTATTGTATGGATTTTAATCCGAAGATCGTGGGCCATCGCATGTGCAAATTCACTTAGTTCAGTTTTTTGTCTTTCTAGTAGTGCTTCAGCCTTTTTGCGTTCAGTAATATCTATAATTGCAAATTGAAATCCTTGTTGATCACGATAAGTAAATTTACTGACAAATAGATCGATCCATCGAATTCTTCCTTCTTTTGTTAAAACTCGTGTTTGATACGAAAGAGGAACTATTTTTCCTTCTAGATGGTTGTTCAAATGTTTATTCAACCTTTCTCGGTCATCAGGATGAATTAAAGAATAAAGAAAAGTAGTAGGTTTTCCAAATAGTTCCTGATTGGTATAACCAATAATATTCTCAGCAATTGGATTAATGTATTGTAATTTTCCTTCTTCTATAATTGCTATACCTTGGAGACTCTCTTCTGCAAGTGAACGATATTTTTCCTCACTTTCTCGCAATTTTTCAACAAGTCTGTGGCGTTCTGTGTTATCTATCACCGCAATTTGAACAGCTGGTTCTCCTCTATAGATGATAAGAGAGGCAATTGTATCTATCCAACGAAGTGTTCCATTTTTTCTGGTTATTTTATATGACCTCTTTTTTGGACCAGACTCCCCTTGTAAAACTTGATTAAATTCCTTCGAGACTAATTCTTGATTTTCTTCTGGTATTATTTTTCCGATACCAACTCTATCCAAACTTTCGAGTTCTTCTATTGAATAACCGGAAATTTCTTCTAGTGCTCGATTTGTAAATACAATTGCATCGTTTTGGATTATTAAAATGCCTTGCAAACTCTGTTCTACAAGTGAACGGAATTTGGTTTCACTAGCTCGTAAAGCGGTCTCAGATTCTTTGCGGTCCGTGACATCAATAATTACCGTTTGAATTGCAGGTTTTCCCTTGTATTCTAGCATACTTACTCTTAGTTCAAGCCAGTGCATAGCCCCATCTTTGCGAATAAATTGTATCTCATATTTCGGTGGTACAATTTTTCCTTTAGTTCGATCATGATGTCTCTGCCATATCATTTCAACGTCTTTAGGATGAATTATATTCGAAATATCTTCAACAAAGAAATTTTGGAGTTCTTCAGGAGAATAACCAGTAATTTCTTCCATTACTGAATTCGAAAATACAATTTTATCCTCTTGAAAGATAATTAAACCCTGCAGAGATTCTTCAACCAACTTCCGATATTTTTCTTCACTTTCTGATAAGGCCTTCTCAGTTTCTTTTCTTTCAGTTATATCGCGAGTAACTCCAATGAGATATCTTGGATTTTGATCTTCATCTTTAATAACTGAAGCATTTAATTCAGCTACAAAAAATGAACCATCCCTTTTGACTCCGATATATTCAATTGCTGAGATAGAACCTTGTCTAAGGGTTTTCATGAAATTTTCTGTTGCTCTTTGATGATCTATAGGTGCAACGAATTCCATAGCGTTCTTTCCAATAAGTTGATCTGGTCTCTCAAATCCTAGTATCTTCGCGTTATGTAAATTTGTAAGTAAGATATTCCCTGCAAGGTCGGTCAAAGTAATACCATCAGGAGAAGTCTCGACTAATGATCGGTATTTTTGCTCACTTTCCCTTAATGCTTCCTCAGCCCATTTTTGCTCGGTAATATCTCTGCCAACACCTTGAATTTCTGTTATTGACCCCCTACTATTTAAAATTAAACGGTTAGTCCATTGTTGCCATGCTATGTGGCTGTTAGGTTTCATTACTTTTAACTCTGTTATAACTACGGGAGTTTCAGGTGATAAACCTTCTAAACGTAATTCTAATTCTTTACGATCTTTTTCTGGAAAAAATTGAAAGAAAGATGTTCCGATTAATTTACCTCGGGACAGCCTAAAATACCTACAAAACGCCTCATTGACAAAAGTTAGAATTCCACCAGGTAGATAACGACAAATCAGTTCTGTTTGATCCTCAACAAGGGTTCGATAGAGATCTTCGCTTTCCTGTAACACTTGATCTGCAAGCCGTCGGTCTGTGATATCTTGTGTTTGTACAAGGTATCCTGCTGGTTTTCCATTGAGCCCTGGACCTAAGGGCGTTATCATAATATCAAAATAGGCTATATCGGATTTTTTGGTTTGATAAATGTTCTCGCTCTTTACATCATTAAAATCATAAGCAGTTTGATATCTTACAGTTTTTCCAGCAAGCACATGTTCTGTTATATCATCAGTGATAGTTACTCCATTAAAAAGGTTATAACCCTGTAAATCAGAAATTCCAGTTAATCCAAACATATCTAGAGTCGCGGAATTTACATCAATGATATCCCCATTAGCATTATATATACCAATGGCAATAGGAGATTGTTCAAAGATACTCCGAAATCGTTCCTCGCTTTCTTTCAAAGCCTGATCAGTTTTTTTCTGATCAGTTATATCTATAAACATACCTTGGGCTGCAGGTTTATTTCCTAGCTGTATTATACTAATATGACCTTCAACCCAACATATTTTTCCATTTTTTTGGATTAATTGAATGGTGAATTTTTCCGTTTTATCTGGTTCAGAAAAGAGTTCTGATACTTGTCCCCAAAAATACTCCCGATAATCCGGATGAACAATAGCATAAAGCTCTTCTGAGGAAAATTCTAGTAGTTCGTTAATAGTATACCCGGTAATTTTCTCTGTTGAAGGATTTGC
>JAEOTI010000367.1 GCA_016839955.1 Candidatus Hodarchaeota archaeon
GGAAGCAAAGTCAATCAAGAATCAGCTGAAAAAATGAAAAAGTCTGGAGTAGCTCATATCTCCTTTAGTCTGGATGGGTCGAACTCCGAAATACATGACACTTTTAGAGGAATCAAAGGCGCATATGATAGAACAATAAAAAATATATCTTATATCAAAAAAGCAGAATTACCTTTTAACATTCTAACAACAGTCACTAAATATAATTACAAAGATGTCTGGAAAATTCAAGCAGTAGTCGAGAAACTAGGCGCTTCAATGTGGGACCTATTTATGCTGGTGCCTACAGGAAGAGGAAAAGTTGAGATGGAAATTACTCCTATGGAATATGAGAAACTTATGAAAGAATTCTATATTCGATCACAGAAGACAAAAATTCCCATAAAGATGACCTGTGCACCTCAATATCAAAGAGTAATGAAACAAAACAACAATAAACCGAATGTTAAATCTAGCCAACATAAAATGATCCAGCATGGATGCATGGCAGGAAATGGATATTGCTTCATCTCTCATAAAGGAGATATATGTGGTTGTGGCTTTCTACCAGTCTCTGCTGGTAATATTAAAACAAATTCTCTTGAAGAGATATACAAGAAATCGAAACTATTCAATGAATTAAGAAATAAGGATCTACTAACAGGCAAATGTGGGATCTGTGAATTCAAAGTGGTCTGTGGAGGGTGTCGTGCAAGAGCATATGCAATTCATAAGGATCATATGGCTGAAGAAGAGTATTGTATATATGCTCCAAATAGCAAGCCTTCAGAAAAATCAAATCTTTAAAAAATTTTAATTGGAAACTAATCAATTGTATGCAGGCGACATATGATTTGCGATATTTCTTTGGAATCGGTATATTATGTCTAATTCTTATGATTACTCAAACTATAGCTTATACGACATCTCAGACAAGTCAAGAAGATCCTTTCAGCGAAGGTTCTAACTGGACTTACGAACTTACAAAAAATAGTAATACAAAAGGAACAGGGAAATACAAGGGAACCTCAACAACAATTGAAATTTCAAAAGGATTGATCAACGTTACAAAATCAAATTCAACAGTTTTGATAATTGAAGACAATAGAAAAACTAGCTACAACAGCTCTGGAACAGGTTTCTTCAAGCATAAAAAAAGCGAGAATATCTCTAATACAATAATAACAACAATCGACCGCCAAACATTAACTATACAATCTAGTGAGATAAAGAGTGGAACAAATGATCAATTTATTGAAAACAAATCCATGGTTGGAAAGCCAACTATCCATCTTATTCCCACCAATTTGAAAGAAGCGCTAAATGTCAAACGTTTTTGGGGAAATGAGGATATCATATGTTCTATCAACCAGGGAACCATAAATCCTCATGACAACAACTCCTCGTTAATCACACTAAATTACTCTGGTCCAAAAATGGTAATCATGCAAACAGTCACAAGTTTTCCAAAGGAAGGTGAAATTGATTGTATATTTAATTATGATGAAAATACGGGACTATTGTTGTCTTATAACACGAATGAAACGGCAAAACATAGTGAAGGGTCATGCTGTTGGGTCAAAACTGATAAAATTGAAAATTATAATGTGCACTCGATATCGTTATGGACTCAGAAAGAAGTTTCGAATCCAGAAATGAATGAACCTTTAGAATATACATTTGATAATGTGCAAATAATTATGGTAGCAATCGGGATTTCTGCTATAATAATCGTCGGATATATTTTATTATATCGAAGAAGAACGTAACGTAAAACTCAATTAATTTTAGGTAAATAGCATATTTTTCTAGCTAAATTCGAAACTAATTTAGACTTCTAATTTTAACTTGCAGACAGGTTTTCTTATCTCATTTTGAGTTAGTAGTGTTGCTGTATTTATGAGTGCAATGTGAGTATATGCTTGAGGAAAATTACCTGTCTGTTCATAAGTTTCAGGTTTTATATGTTCTGAATAAAGCCCAAGATGATTGGAATACTCCAATGTTTTCTCAAATAGTTTTTTAGCTTTATCTTTTTCCCCAGTTAGAAATAGTGCGTCAGCGAGCCAGAAGTTACATGGAAGAAATCCGTTTTCAGGGATCCCAAAGTCATCTTTTGAACGATATCTATATACCAAACCATCTGTGACAAGATTTTTAGAGATATTCTCTACAGTCTTCTTGATTTTAATATCGTTTGGCTCTAGGAAACCAAAATATGGCATCAATAGTAAGCTGGCATCCATTTCTTTTGAACCGTAATATTGTGTGAAGGCTTGAACTTGGTTATTCCAACCATTTTTTAGGATATCTTCTTGAATTTCTTTTCTAACCTTGATCCATCTGGAAACAACTTGTTCTTTGTGGAAAACTTTTGAAATTTTTATTCCTCGGTCCAATGCTACCCAGGACATGAGCTTTGAAAAAGTGAAGTGTTTTTTTACATTTCTAAATTCCCATATGCTATTATCTGGGTTTCTCCAATTTGAAATTACATATTCTACTAGTCCCTCAATTATGTCCCATTGGTCGAATGATAGTTCTTCGGTATAGTGATAAAAGACGAAATAGAGATAAGCTGCTTGTAGGACTTCTCCTACAACATCTATCTGTGTTTGTGTGTAAGCACCATTCCCTATTCGAACTGGTTTTGAGTTCTTGTAGCCAGAGAAATGGGATAAAATCTTCTCTTCAAGATTTCTCTCACCTTCAACACCATACATTATCTGCAAATCTAGGCTGCAAAGTAAACATATCTTGATAATCCATTTCATAAAACCCTCAGCTTCATCGTAATGGCACAGTTTAGTAAAAGAATCAACGGCAAAAGATGCGTCTCTAAGCCATGCATATCGGTAGTCCCAGTTTCTATCTTTACCTACTATTTCTGGCAACGATGTTGTAGCCGCTGCAACAATTGTTCCAGAATTTTTATATGTTAATAACTCGAGGGTTAAGAATGATCTTATTACGGCTTCTTTATACTGATCTGGAACACTTATCTTGTGTAAAAGATCAATCCAATAATTACAAGTTAAATCAAAATATGTCTGTGCTTCCGCAAAAGTTCTGACACTAATATTGTCGGAAAAGCTCAAACCAAAGAAAGTCGGTTCTCGAAGTACAAAATAACCTTTTTCTAAATCGTTAATCGAAAGATTAGTGCGTAGAGATAATCTTTGTTTGTCATTTTTTGCAAGTATAGAGTCTTTCTCAAATAATATTCTAGTTTCATCTAATGCATAGTTCAATCGAGGTTCGAATTGAAATTTTAAGGAAGGCTTTTCTCTAATCGGTTTTAAAATTCTTATTATCTGCTGAACTTTATTCAGTTTTCCATTTTCGATATAACATGGAAAAAAATCTTGAATTAGATATTCGAAGTCTGTTCCCGTTATCTTAGTTTCGATAACATTAGTATTTTTAACATAAATTTGATTAGTGCTATAGTTATTTTCTAATGGAGGTAGACAGAAAAATCCTCCTTTATTTTCATCAAGTAATTTAGCAAATACAGATGGTGAGTCAAA
>JAEOTI010000368.1 GCA_016839955.1 Candidatus Hodarchaeota archaeon
ATTTCCAAAATATCAAGTGTGAAATTATTCCTGAATTTTACCTCGCCTTCTAAAACGCCCGTCAATGGGCCAGTTTTGTATAATACTAACTTCGAGACCTCAATTTCAGGATATATGTCTGGCAAAGAGTAAACAAAATCTTGATACTTCTTGAAGTCAGAGAGCATTTAAGCCTCGTCTGAAGAAAGTTCCAATACTTCTTCTGTTATATCCGATCCGAATCCAGTTGATTCCAAAGCATGTGGCAGCATTTCTCTAAAATCTCGCTCTCGTCGCAATTTGATTTCATACAGCCCTGCCCATTTGGTAAAATCTTTGCTATGTTCGAGCTTCCCAGACTGATAGAGCTTATAGAAATATTCAGATAAGATAGAATACTTCTGCTCAAGTTTCTGGATTTCATTCTCCAGGGCATGCAAATCTTTTATGATTTCTTCTAAACTCATTTCAAACCCAATCTTTGTATTTCTTAATAAAGAAATTTAATTCTAATATACTAATTCTAAACCACGTTGTCAATCAAAAAGATTTTTTATTGAAAATTTATGTTGCGATTTTGAATCTCACTTATTATGTTAAGATCAGTTTTTAAGCTGACTATATTCAAAAAATCTAAAAACGAGAGAGGGAGGCGCAGGTATTCATCTGGGAGAGTGAGACTTGTGCCTTTTTTGTTTTGAGAAGATATCATATCAACTACTTCTCCTTTTGCGGAACAAATTTCCGATTCGATTCTGATGTTTCTGATTATCTGCAATCGGAGTTGGGGACGCATAAAATGCGAAAAGGAGAATTATGCGCCAAAGATTTGGCAGGTGCTTAATCTGCTTTGCCAGCGGAGATGTTTAACTAAGCGGTTAGCTCTTGTAATATTTAAGTGCAGAAGCGAAAGCGAGAATTATGAGCCGAATCATATTTGTGGTTTGGTGAGGGGCTTAATCTTGGTATTAGTTCGGAGCTTGTGCTAGTTTTATCTGGAAGTGATAGTTCCCGATATTAAATATGGTTTCCAAGATTTTTTTTGAGGTTCTATTGGTACTGATTGATATATAAATTGTCACAAAATTGCCACAGTTTTTTGGGAAATTTTTAGCCTTCCAATTGCACTGAAGCTAATTTCCATTTCATAGTTATTACTTCAAATTTTTATTGACATTTTTGTAGAAATTACTATATTATTAATAATAGGTGAATTATCTAAAAATTACGATGTGGTGGTATGATTTTTAAGTATGTCTGACTGTTAATATTATAATATACCTTCTGCGCATTCTTCCATTTGTCCCACTAGCATTTGATTTAGTAAACAGCCAGAAGGTAAAATTCTAATGTACCTCATTTGGAGTAAAAGTGATTTGTAGAGTGATAAGAATTGAAACCATTACTTGGACTGTAATACATCGGTAATTTAAATTATGCAAGCAGCTTTAAAATCAAAGATATTTGCGCTTCTAAATAGAACTTTTTGGCAAGTGTATTAGGATTGATTATAGGGACTGAGCAATTTTTCTCCGATTCTGCAGGATATATTTTTGATTTTCTTGTATTGGCTTTAACATTAGTAGTCGTTTATTTTGTGGAAAACATCTTCGAGATTTTCAGTCCAGTCACGAATTATCTTTTGTTTTGATCATGCCATTTACTATTTTTACCATACTCGCATGTTATTCAATAGAAAATTCGAAAGATTAGGTTACTATGACTCTTGAAGAAATATTGATCATTTATCCTACGTACTGCATCGAGTCAAAGAAAAGGTGCAATTCATTGCTCTAAAATTTTGGGCTAAATACAAAATCCTTACCAAGCCAAATAATGATATAACATGTTGTTGTCAGAATACAATTACACGGTCTGGTCATATTTTGAAAGACTGGGCATTCAAAATAATTTATAAGCTGTAAGTATTGTATTTAGCTTTTTCATTTAAATTGAAGTAGTATAATGATCTATGACATCAAAGTAGCTATTGTAACAACGCCTAGGGCTAATAAGCTAAACGGAATTCGGGAATGGAAAGAATTCACTAAAGGCCATTTTGCTAAAGAAATATCAAAAGGTCAAATTGCAAAACTCGTTGTGGCAATGCCATCGCGTATAGACGATACTCTCAAGAGAGAACTTAATAGAATAATTGATAATAATCCAAATGAATACTGGGTAGAAATGAAACCAGGATTGTTAGGAGCGGGGGACATATTCAGAAGAGCTTGCTTTTACACTTTTGAAGGGAGCAAATCAATAGAAAATATTCCTGTAAATTACGTTTTACATGTCCCTATCGATGTCAATTTTAATAATCCTCATCCAGATGATATCCAAAATAATCTTAGAGATATACTTGATCCACTATTGGTTCCCTCTAGTTTCAATAAATTACCAGACTTGGTTATCGGCGATTATGTCCCTACAATTTGGGATGAAGCAAGCAAGACTTCATATGAAAACTATTTTAAAACAGCTATTGAAGACCATGTGATTGAACAACTTAATCATTACTTTAGAAACAATGTCATAGAAAGGCTTGATATTAAACGCCCAAGATCTGAGTTCTTTGTGATTGGCAAGGAACTTTATAATGTTGTCATTGAACAACATCGATTCTCACGTTATGACCCTATACCACAGATTTTGATATTCGCTGATCGAAATGGCTTTGGAATTGAAAAAGTAGAAAAGGGTGTTTAAATTAAATTAATTAATTTACAAAAAGTTATTGACTTAGAATAATAATATCCTTATATTTCAATAAATCAAGAATTACTTATAAGTTATGAAATTGTAAAGGATATTAATCATGG
>JAEOTI010000369.1 GCA_016839955.1 Candidatus Hodarchaeota archaeon
CAAAGGATTGACTACCTAGCTTTTATACAACATGCAACAGAGACAACAAAACAAGATTTTAGTCAAATAATCATGAATTTAAAAGAACAGCTGGCGGTTGTATTACAAACATTAACAAACACACTTCAAGAAAAAGAGATTCTTGTGCTTGATGAATTGACAAAGGAAATAAACATTGATCTGATCGCTCTCAACGTTATCATTAAGAGTTTTTTAACCATTGAGTTATACACACAAAAGGAAGGACGTTACTATACTAATAAGGGATTAAAACGAATTTTACAAGATGAGTTTAACAAGAAAAACTCTCTTCTTCTAAATAACGTGAAAAAAATTAAACCCTTTGATATGATAGAGAATGAAACAATAACAAGGTTACTTGGGGAGCTAGAATCTCTTGAACTCATTTCTCAGGATCTCTATATGTCGAAAGAAGATTTCAAGGAAATTAAGGAAAATTTTGACCTGAATGGTCTGATAGATATTGGTAAGATAGCTTCTAAAATACATCAATCACCAGGAATTGTCCAAAATGAAATAATTAAAGTTCTTGTACCGAATGATGATGGGTGGATAAATAATAAGAAAGAATATCTTACTCGTGAGTATATTTCAAGTTATTCAAAAGATTTTGTCACAAAACATAAAATAATCGATTTAGAACAGTTTTTAAAGAAAATAAATAGTCCTAAAGTATCTTTTAATGAGCTAAAGGTTATTATCAATAGTCATACTCAAGGTAAATGGTTAGATGACATCAATGTATTCATAACGAGTGAAGAGTATAAAGAATTAGAAGAAAATTCTATCCGAATTGATGAAGATCGTGTAAAACATCTCCTAGAACCAATAGACATTAAATTCCCAAGATTTCTTGCTAGCTTGCAAAAAATACTGGAAATTCAAACATTTAAGACAAAAGGGGGACAATTAGTTTCTCTAGAAAGTCTTTATCCCCGAATCCAGGAAGCAATTACTGAGAAATCCTTTTTTCCTATTGATGATTTCCTGAAGACTAATAATCTTGATAAAAGTCTCAAATCAACCATTATTGAGCATTTGAATGAAGGATACTCTGGAATAACTGACGAAAATGCGGAATACTTCTTTTTAAACAATTTTCTTGACGGAATTAAACAAGAATGTGAAAATCTAACTCGAATTAACTTCAATGTCCTTGCTTTCAAGCTTAATATTACCAGTGAGCTATTACAGTTAATCATTCTAAAATTATTTAAAATAGAGGGCATTTACAATAATCTTGGTGAGTTCATTTCATTCAAAGGTGTCGAAAACGAGTACGCTGAAATATTAAAAAGGAATGTAAGTTTATCCGTTCAAACACTAGTTGAAGTTCTGGAAATTGAGAATAACAATAAAGAAATTGAGAAAATTCTCAAGAAAATTCGCGATGATCCAAACGTAAGTATTTCAGATGACGGAACAATCGTAGGGACTAAATGAGTATCATTCTTCAATACTGAATAGGAATCAATAATATGTCCGTGCCTCTGAATATAATTGTGGATCATCGCGAACCAAGTTCAATAAAAAAACGCTTAGTAAAATTAGGGATGGATGTAAAGGAACAGCAATTGGACATCGCAGATTATGTTCTTTCAGATAAAGTAGCTTGTGAACGGAAGACAGGTGCGGATTTAATTGCTTCACTAATGGATAACCGATTATTTGAGCAGATAGATCGATTAATTGAAACCTATGAACAACCAATATTAATACTAGAAGATTTAGAATCAGCATTCGAGCGAGTTGAATGGAAAAAAAGGAAAAAACATGTATTTGGTGCTCTGACGTATATTTTCTTGAAAAGACAGTTACCTGTTGTACCCACTAATAGTAAAGGTGAAACGGCTATCTTATTAAACAGGATTGCCTCCTGGACGCAAGAAGAAAAGAATGACCCCCTTATTGCAAGAAAATCACCGAAAAAGCGCACCTTGAGAGATGACCAATTATATTTTCTTCAAGGGTTATACAATACTGGCCAGAAAAAAGGAGAAATCTTACTAGATAACTTCAATGAAGATCCAAAAGAAGTTATTGATTCAATATTACAAACAGAGGTTATCTATACAAAAACGGGAAATCCAAAAGGATTAAATGGGCCAATGAAGGATTTAGAAGGATTTGGTCCAAAATATGTTCTTAAAAATCAACGTCTTCTTCAATCATCAAAAAATCTCAAGTAAATCTCATTTTCACTAATTTTTAATTCCATTGTACCCTGCTGATCATTTCTTCTTGGTTTTCTTCTATTATTTCATTACCTGCACTTATTAGTATACTCAAAATACATTCCGAAACATTATTTTTGAGACAAATTGATAACCAAGTACAATCTAACTCACAAAAAGGGAAAGGAGTAGAATTTAATTTCTCCTTCAGATTATGTAATTCCCTCAGTACAATAGCTCGGCTGGATACCTTACTATGATCTATTCCCCTAGTTTCAACTTTAGAGTCGGAGCCCATTCCCAAGTCATACTATTAGGATTTTTTGATATATATAAACCGTTCTATTGTCTTTATATATAAAATACCAGAGAGAGAGGAGCGAAAATGACGAATATGACTATTTCTTCTTCTCACCGCTTGGTTTCTCGTAACTATAGCTCAAGTCTGGAAATTCTCCTTTCCGTACTTCTTCATTATATCTACTAACAGCTTCCAAGATTTGCTCTTTCAAGTTCACATATCGCTTAACGAACTTTGCTTTGAAATCAAAATACCCAAGCATATCATACGTAACTAATACTTGTCCATCACAGTAAGGGCCAGCCCCTATGCCAATTGTTGGTATAGAGATTGATTCAGTAATCCGTTTTGACAATTCCCATGGTATAGCTTCTAGAACTAGAGAAAATATGCCTGTTTCTTCAAGAGCTTTAGCTTCTTCTACCAGAAAGGCTGCTTCCTCCTCTGTACGGCCTTGGACTTTGAATCCTCCAAATTTATGAAAAGATTGGGGAGTTAATCCTAAATGTCCCATAACAGGAATACCTGCATC
>JAEOTI010000370.1 GCA_016839955.1 Candidatus Hodarchaeota archaeon
AATATTCAATTAGGACTTTGGGAGAATGAAAATGGGAGTCCTTTAATTAAGGATATTCTCATTAGGGATAATTATGAGGATTTTGGAACTATAAAAACAGCTACCAGAGAAGCAACTGATCAAACCGAAGATAGTTTGAGTGTTTTGGAAGGAACACAAATTACAGAAACTCGCGAAGGAATAGATCGATCAGAACATTTATAAATTTAATGTTACTTCATCCTATAATTGTATTTTTGACTAATCGAGACGATTTTACTAGCGATTATTTAATTAGCAAACTAATATCAAGAAGCAATGAAATTTGCTATTTACGACTAAATTCAGAAGATATTGTTCGCATTAATTTTGAGTACAATACTAGGGAGAGAAATTTAATATCATTTGAATCAATAGAATATGATCTATCGAAAACGAAATCAATTTACTTTAGGCGGGCACCGACAATTTTTCCACCACCATCAGATGTTGATGATACTGCATTTATAAATCGAGAAAGAAGAGATTTCTTGGAAGGAATTCTCTTGTCGTTAAATGCGAAATGGATTAATCCATTATTTTCAACGATCAGAGGTGAAAGAAAATTATATCAGTTGAGCTTGGCAAATAGAATCGGTTTAAAAACTCCTCTCACGTTGGTAACAAATGATCCCCAAAAAATCAAGGAGTTTATCACCAATAAGCAAGCGATTATTAAGCCAATTTCTCATGGACTTCAAATTACCAATCGCGGTTCATTCTCAATGTACACAAATTCAATCACTCAATCTGACATCCTAGACAATTCGCAATTATATGAGGTACCTTCTTTTATTCAAGAACAGATAGAAAACAAAAGTGATATTCGTGTTACAATCATTGATAAAAGCATTTCCGCTGTAGCGATTAAAAAGGAACCTGCTGAGGAAATTGATTGGAGAAAACCAAACATAAAAAAAGCCTATTCTTTAATCAACCTACCTGATATTCTTTGTAAAAAATTATTGCGGCTGAATATGGAATTAGGATTAAGATATTCTGCGATTGATCTCATTCAAACTCCTACCGATGATTTTATTTTCTTAGAAGTAAATCCCGCTGGTGAATGGGTTTGGCTAGAGCGTGAACTCAACTTGTCCATAAGTTCCCAATTAATAAAATCGCTATTGGATTAGAATATGTCCTGGACGGATGATTATTTACCGCCATTTATTGAAGCGAGAAAGCTTGGGTTCTCTGAAATGAAAAGGATGTTCACAAGAGTTATCTTTGCTCTCAAGCATTCGATCAGATTTCATTCGAGTGTTCAGGAACCTAAAAAACCTTTGCCTGAAATAAGCAATGAGAACATGAAATTTTATGACCTTTCAAAAGAAATTTATGATGAATCTATTCAGAGAATTGAAAAATTAGAGGGAAAATCTTTTAAGTTACTTTCTTATTACACAATATTACTAGGTTTTCTCTCTTTTTTTGTAATGAAATCTAACTTCTCCTTACTATCAAAGATACTCTTTGTTTTATCTAGCATGTTTATACTTTGGTCAATAATCATTTCATTCCGTTGTCTTAACCTCAAAAGTCTTACTAAAATATATTTGCCGGATATATATAATTTTGATCACGGACAACCTGTAGAATCTTTCGATGAGAAGAAAATTGTGATTGCGCGATTGAACTGTGCAATCAAAAATGACGTAATTGCAGACAACACTGCGGAATTACATAACGCTGCAAGATATAGCCTCACAATAGGTTTGATTGTTTTTTTAGCAGTACTTGTAATGTCTATTATAAGGGGCGAGTTTTTAAATAACACTTCAGATAAATCCTTCATTGAAGAAGGTAAAAACATTGAGATGAGATTAGATAATATCCAGAAAGTAATTGAAAATCAGAATGAAATACTTGGTCATAATTTGAGGGAACTAAATTCTACTTTGGATTCACTTTCTATTCAAATTGACAAAAATAATGAAGTTACGAAGATGAAACAGTTTATTACAAAGTAGGTAGCCCAGGGGCTCCGTGCTCCTGACACTATTCATTTGTCAGGTGCACTGGATATCGGAGTTTCGAGCCTGGGCAATCTTTATTAATTTGTCCTTTGCATTTATCTGAATCCTCAGTATCGTTTTCACCGTATACTGGAATAGACCACAAAAGAGGA
>JAEOTI010000371.1 GCA_016839955.1 Candidatus Hodarchaeota archaeon
CACACAGAATATGGTTAATGCTATATATGGTGAGAAACCATTTGGACTGTATCTCGCAGCTTTAATACAAGTTGGTGATATTGTTTTACCTCAAGTAATGGATGGTATTCAACCAACAATAGTTCCAGTTGGCATAGATCAAGACCCTCACATTAGACTTACAAGAGATCTTACTCGTAGATATTATAAAGAAGAGACAAAAGAAGGAAAGATAATAAAAGAGGCATTTTTCGTACCGGGTGCAACTTATCATAAACTTCTTCCTGGACTTGATGGAACTGATAAAATGTCCAAACGAAATCCGAATAGCTCATTTACATTTACCGAACCCTTAGAATCAATTGAAAGAAAAATTAAAGGAGCATTTACAGGGGGAAGAAAAAATAAAAAAGAACAACAGCAATTAGGCGGTGAGCCACAAAAATGCATGATTTATAAAATATTAATGTATAACTTCGAGGAGGACGATGATGTGTTGGCTAAAGATTTTGAAATGTGTGTAAAGGGCGAGCTTATGTGCGGCGATCATAAAAAAGAATGCGTGGAGAAGGTCTTGAAATTTGTTAGAGAGCATCGAAAAAAGAAAGAAAAATTGATAGATAAAGCTAGAGCGCTGTTAAATATTGATTAATTTTAATTGACGACGTTTATCTTATTCAACAAATATAGTTCTAAAAACGCTACAAATCTCATCAATTAATTCTGGAAATCTTTCTAAAAGTAGTTCTTTTTTATCTTCTTCAAGAATAACAGAAATGTAATATGGATACTCTTTATAATCTAATTTATGTAAATAGGATACAAACTTCTCTTCAATGGTGAAAAAAGAGTGATTAGTTTGGTCCTCTTCAACCATCCGTTTCAATAGGTACAAATGTTCTTTAATGTTTTCTAAGAGTCCAATGTAAGTCTCTGGACTTATTGACGATTTGTAATATTCACTTATAATGATTCCATTCTTATCAAATAAAATGAGTGAAGTACATCCAAAATCTTCTACATACGCTTCTAAAAGGGCTGATAGCTCGAAGAAGGCTTTATCAAAAACAGAAAGGGCATAACTAACAAGCTGAATGATTGAGATAATATCGAAAATTGAGGTTTGTTGAAATAAAAATTTAAGATTTGGATGTTTTTTAGTAATCCTATCTCTCAACTCATCAATATCATTATTTATTGTATTATTAGCACGTATTTGTGGATCATATTTATGAAAACTTATAATAACAGGTATATTTTCCATTTCATTATTTTTATAATACGTAAGAATTGTGTCAAGGTAATCCAGAGTGATGTCAAATCGATCTGAATCTTGAATATCGATTATGTAAACAAGTAAGTCGGTTTTACTAAAGTAAGCATCTGGATTTTTTAAATAGACCTCACGATAAATTTTTTGCCCACCCATGTCCCAAAGATGAACGGATCCCCCCAAAAACTTTGTAGAATTATATTCGACTCTAATAGTGGGTTTTAATGCTACAATTTCTTTTTCAAAATCGAATTTCTTGTTTAATGCCGTTAAAATTGATGTTTTCCCTGCGTTATCTAATCCGCCGATTATGATTTTAATACCTTCTTCCAAAAAATTTCACTCTTGTATTAATAAAAATGTAAATTCCAATTATATTATAATATAATTGAACTTTCTTAATTTAAGATTTTGTAATTTATTGTTATAAACTTCTTCCTAGACTTGATGGAATTGATAAAATGTCTAAACGAAATCCGAATATATATTTTACATTAATGAATCTTTAGAATCTATTGAAAGGAAAGTTAAGGGTTCTTTTACTGGGGGGCGAAAAAACAAAAAAGAACAACAAGAATTGGATGGAGAAAGTAATAAAATTTTTTGAAGAACATCGAAAGAAGAAGGAAAGGTTAATTGATAAAGCAAGGAAAATGTTCAATATTGATTAACTTTAATTGACGACGTTTATCTTATTCAACAAATATAGTTCTAAAAACGCTACAAATCTCATCAATTAATTCTGGAAATCTTTCTAAAAGTACTTCTTTTTTCGATTCTTCAATAACAACAGAAATATAATAGGGGTAATTTTTAAAGTCTACTTTATGTAAGTAAGACAGAAATTTATCTTCAATATCAAAAAAACTATGATCGGTGTCATTCTCGTCAACCATTCTTTTCAAAAGGAATAAATGTTCCTTGATATTTTCTATG
>JAEOTI010000372.1 GCA_016839955.1 Candidatus Hodarchaeota archaeon
ATGAGGATGATAATTTTACTCGTCGGATCTCAGTTTTTGTTGCTTTTTTTAAATAATGCTCATTTTCTGCAAAGGATTTTAAACGACGTAAAACAAGTTGTTCTGTGCGCATAAAAACCATCCTTCGCTTCAAACTAATTCCTTTCTATTTCTAGAATGATATAAGATTCGCATTATATTCTGTGGTTCAAGTTGTCATCATTTTTTGCTTGTTTCCTCAGATAAATCTAATTAGTATTTCAAGTATTCAAACTAAGTTCGTTAAGTACTTTTTCAAAGGTTTCAACAAAAAAATCACAGTTTTCTTTTGTGAAAACCATTGGAGGTTTGATTTTCAGTACGTTCATATCATTTCCAATTAATATTCCATGTTCCTTCATTTTTTCAACAATGATTTCTGCTTCTTTTACTGCTGGTTCCAGTGAACTAGAATCCTTAATAAGATCGATTCCCAAAAATAGTCCAGAGCCTCTGACATCTCCTATTAAGTGATATTTTTCTTTTAATTGTTCTAATTTTCCGATCATATGATTTCCTAATCTTAATGCATTTTCTTGCAATTTTTGTTCTTCAATAACATCCAAAACTGCCATTCCAACAGCACATGATACTGTATTACCTCCTGTTGTGCTAAAGAATTCTATTCCATTATTAAATGAGTCTGCTATTTCTCTCGTTGTCACCACGGCTGCTAGTGGATGGCCATTACCCATTGGTTTGCCCATCGTTACAATATCAGGAATGATATTATATATTTCAAATCCCCAGAAATGAGTGCCAACCCTTCCAAAACCCACTTGAACCTCATCTGCAATTGTCACTCCTCCACTATCATGTATGTACTCAAAAACTTTGGACAAATAATCTTTTGGAAATAGTATTTGTCCTGCGGATCCCATTAATGGTTCAAATATAAAAGCAGCAGGTTTTTTTCCATCTGATTGTAGTTTTTCGATGCATTCTCTTACTTCTTCAGCATATTTTTTTCCAGCATCTGGATCATTTGCTTGATATTTTCCTCTGAAAGTGTCAGGTATCTTTACTGTATGAACATAAGCAGGAGGTTTTTTTCCCCCGGGGCCACTGAATTTATAATGACTTATGTTAATTAATTTTCCAGTGTTCCCATGATAAGCTCCTTCAATAGTGATGATATCTTCTTGAGAAGTATGAGTATTTGCTAAACGAAGCGCTAATTCATTTGCTTCACTTCCACTATTAACAAAATAGCAAACATTCAATTTTGACGGTAATTTTGAACACAAACGTGTTGCATAATGAATTAATTGGTCTTGCAAATAACGCGTATTTGTATTTAGTATAGTAGATTGTTTTTGTAAAGCCCATGCTACCTTCGGATGACAATGACCTACATGCGGAACATTATTTCTCATATCAAGGTATGTTCTCCCATAATCATCATATAAATACTGCATAAATCCTCTCACAATCTTTATAGGGCTTTTATAAGAAATACTGAAATTTTTCCCGATTATTTTGCCCCTTTCCTCTATTATTTGATTTATACTTAAATTATAGTCTGTATTGGTTTTCAAAATCGGAGACAGTCCACAGGCATGTTTAAAAATATATGTAGGGTGGTTGGGATTAATTTCTTTTAGCTTAAAGAGAATCTCCCAAGCGGGTGCCTCACTTATTGTTAAATACTCATTATCTGGTTCTAGATTCTTTTGATTAGCACTAATAGATACGCTGAGTACGAGTCTCATACATACTAGAACAAATAAAAGATCAAGTTCCTCCTCAGTTAGGGAAATTATAGTATTATACCCACGAATTATATAAGAAGCACAATAAAGAGGGTCTTTTTTTCCAAGAATTGAGTAAGCAATAGCAATAGCAAGCTCAAAAATTGTGTAAGAATACACAATATCTCCAAAATCAATTATTGCTATTCGTTCTTTACCTAAACGTGTATGATCAATAATTAAATTGTTATTATTGGCATCGTTGTGAATTACACTCATTTTTTGTTTTAATAGAAGCGGAAAAATTTGATTCTCAAATAAATTGAGGAAGTAATCTATAACAGCTAATTTGTCCAGATCCTCTTCATATTCTCTATTTTGATTTATAACTGAAGATGCATTTTTTAGATCCCAATGAAAATCTCTAAATGCTGCGGGATGTTGGAAGTCGTTTAATGATTGAGTTAAAGAGGCTATAAAACGTCCTAAGTCATAAAAAAGATCAATAGATGGATTTTCTATTTCACTAAACACCGTACCTGATAAAAAGGTCAATAATCTAACGTAATGCTTTTTACCTTTCTCATCCGCCACAACAGCTATTTTTTCATTGTCTTTAGACGAAATTACTTTTGGACAAATGACTTTGTCATTCAAATAGTCCATTACTTTGTTTTGAAGATCCATTACTTCTCGTTTTTCCGACGACGCAGCGATTTTGAGTACAAATTTATCTCCATTATGTGATTCCAAAAAAAAATTTTGATCTCTTTCACTCGGTAAATCCTTGATGTTTCCTGTAATTGCAAAAAGTTCTTCTGCAATCCTCAGGGTATCTTTGTGAGTAAATTTGGGCCGATAATTATTTACTCTGAACAAATTAACTCCTCTTTGAATTAAGTTCTATTTTTCAGAATTAATTAATTGTTTTGCTTTTAGTTTCTTTTACTTCTAAGAAAATTCCTAGCTTGACTAAAAATTCTTTTACTTTACTTTTCATGCTGTTAAGCAGTCTTGAGCTAATGAGGATGATATTTGTATGCAGTGGATTTCAGTTTTTGTTGCTTTTTTTTGATAGTGTTCATTTTCTGCGAAGGATTTTAACCGACGTAAAACAAGCTGTTCTGAACGCATAAAACCATCCTTCGATTCAAACTATTAAAAATAATTTGTTTAAAATAATATAAAACAATGGTCAACCATGTAAAAAATAAAAAGATCGAAAATATAGAGAAAAGGGGTTAGAAAGGTTGAAAGGCAGGAAGTTATTCTAATCGCAGGCCCTTTTCTCCTATAATAAAATATTGTTTCTTGGATAATAAACTTTCCGATATTAGATGTCCTGCTTTCTTTTGCAAAAGAGAGTAATTTTAATCCTCTTTTGTAGAGATTGCATTTGATTGAAGAGCAAAAAATAAAGAAAGAGTTCCAGATTGATTGTTTCAAAACCACTCATAAAATCGTCGAATCTTATTTCAAAGGGTACATGAAATATTATGATACATGTGAAGAAATCTTCCTGACAAAAAGAACAACCTAGAAAGCTCAAAGATTGTTTATTCGTTCATTTCAGGAGAAAATCATTAAACAAAGATTATTCTGTTAGTTTGATTAGCATACACTCCTTTTTCACTATCTGACAAGAATTTTAAGTGTGTAGTAGGAAAATCAATTCCTACATTAATCATAAATCATCTCTTGAATAAGTGTGGGAATATCACTATGATGGGAAAATTTGACAAGAGTCACATTGTTCAAACGAGCAAATTTTCCTGTTAATTGAAAATTAGTCCCTTGAGTCTCAGTAACAGGTGCCTGGAGAATACGAAGGTCGTCGAATTCTTGTGCAACACTCAAAGGATCTCCACCTTCTGTTGGTTGTAAGTCAGATAATAAGCAAGCTACTCTTTTATACCCTAATGGAACTTTTTGAAATTGGGTTAATCCTACCTCAAGAGCTTTCTTTAAATTCGTTTTTCCCCCAGCATCCAATAGGAATAATTGATCCACCACATGTTCTGCAAGAATTGGTTCATTAAGTTGTTTTATAGAATGCACAGATGAATCAAAAGCCATAACAGAGTAATTTTCTTTTTGTAAAGACATTGACAAAACTGCTGCTGCAATTGCTATTTGAGAAATATACCTATAAACACTATGAGATTTATCAACCATTAAAACAAAGCTTCTACGAGATTTTGCCTTATGAGGGGAAACTATAGATCTATATGACGGTGTTCGTTCACCAGTCGCAATCATTTTCTCGAAGGTCAACTCGAAATTCCAAGCAGCACCAGGTATATATTCTTTATACGAAACAGTTCTTGACTTCAGACCATGTTCGTGAATTACTTTTGCCCGATGGAGAATTGTTTGTTTTGTTTGAGTTTTTAGTTTGTTATAGATTTGAGTAGGCAGATATGCCTTTACTCTAAAGAACAATTGAGCTAATTCTTCAGATGTTTCTCCACCGTTTGCAAATTCATACTCAATTTGAGACCCTAGTTCATTTGCAACAAGAATTGGATATTTTATTGCAATCTGCCAAAGGACTGCATAATCTCCACTCCGTTTTGCAGAATGTGCAAGAGACCGAAGAACAGAATGGCGCGGGGAAATTCGATTTAATTCACTCCGAACTTTAGCTCGTGTTTCAAGATATTCCATTTCATCTTCGTGGTCAGGGGGGATCTTTCTAGGATAGAAGTCCCCCAGTTCTATTTTTTTACTTCAATTTCCTGTTGATTACTACTAGGGTCAGTCAAAACTTCTCTAATAATTCTCATAATAACACTCTGTTCAGATTGAGTGCTTTCAGCCTTTAACTTAATTTTTCTAGATAAAACTGCGATTCCTGCACGTTCGATCAGGTTATTATTGAATTTCTCATGTTTTTGTAGGATTGAAACCAGTTGAATTGCTCCACGAACACTTGAACCGATTTCAATCTCAGAATGGTTTCGTGTTTTTTCTACAATTTTACAGGCTATTTGAATAAGCCAGTTGTTTTGAGAATCTGTTCTAAGACGAACAATTTCAATTGCTTCATCTAGATTTTGATGATCAAGAGATATCCAAACACAACGATCATAAAATGCCCTAGGTAATGGATTTGTTGCGATATGTTCACTAGGATTTACGCAAAAAATAGCTGTGAAGTCATCTACAGCATATACTGGATCTAATCGGGGTAAAGTTATTAGTTTTTCATCTAATGCAGTGAGAACTGCATTGATTGCTTCGCTAGGCGCACGATTTGTTTCATTGAAGAAGAAAACACCACCTTCTTTCATCGCTCGAATGAGAGGACCTGGGACAAACGTATTTTCATTGTACCCTTTCTCAAGAACAAGAGCAGGGTCAAACCAACCTTTTAATTTGACAGCTGTAAGAGAATCATCACCGTCAACACGATAGAAATTACGATTTAAGGCGTTACTAACTGCTTTAGCTAATTCTGTTTTTCCAGTACCCGTATCTCCTTCGATAACAAGAGGAATGCCTTTTTCTATTATATTGAAAGCCAAATTGATCTCTTGTTTCCGACCAATGATATGTTTTCTAACCTGATTTATTAGACCCATGAGGTAGCAACACCTTGTTAGGAATTATTTTTTTGGATTCAATTAAAAAATGAAAGCGCTGTATTGCAACACTAGTTATTGGGAAGAGGAAACTTTGACTACTAAAGACTTTATTGAACTGCCAATAAAGAGCTCTACACTACCTCCTTATCTTCTTGAGGAGTTTACCAAAGAAAGCCTTAATGTCGGTGTTTTATTATTAGTTAAGAGATTTTTTCCTTTAATCCATAATTTCCTGTGGGTTTTGTCGTCTTTTCATAACCAGCAAATTGTTATTGGAGATTTTGATAACAATATACCCAATGAAATAAAATCACAAGTTTGTACTAATATAAAAGTAATTAAGAAGCTTGATGAGTTTAATAGTATTATTAATGATTTAGACGTTATTGTTGGATTTTCAGATTCTGGTTTGAAAGAAGAGAATACACCACAACTATTGTCTTTTCTTATTTTTCCTCCTTTTAATCCAATTCATCCGAATTTTGTTGTGTCTAAAGATATTAAAAATGAAAAACAAATAGCACTAGATGATTGCAACTATATATCTAGACTTTTTGCGGAGATTATTAGAAAAAGAAGTCAAAGTCCACTTCAAAGTAAACAAGTAATAATTACAGCAGGACCAACCCAAGGACCAATAGACGCCGTTAGGTTCATCTCATCAACAAGCACAGGTGCTTTAGGATCAATAATAGCGGATAAGTTATACTTAGCTGGTTGTGAGGTTAGAACAATTATAGGAAAAGGGAGTAAACATTTTCCTAAGTTTTGTCCTTACCAATTAATCAGGACTCCTCAAGAACTCCAGCAGATAATTGAAGATATTTCACATCATATTGATATCTTTGTTTTCTCAGCTGCTGTCCTTGATTATGTCCCAAAGGCTCCAAGTGAGTTTAAAACGCCTTCTGGACTAGATAAATGGATAATTGAACTTAAGAAAACCCCCAAAATTATTCAAATTGCTCGTGAGAGAAATCCAGAAGCAAAAGTGGTTGAATTTAAATTATTGGTTAATATATCAGATGAAAAACTCTTACAAGAGGCAAAAAAACGTTTAGAACAATCTCAGATAATTGTAGCAAATGATCTACAAAAAGTAAAGGAAAATACTCATGAAGCAATAATTTTGACAAAATCTTCTCAATACAAAGTTAAAAAGAAAAAAGCGATTGCAGGAATAATCCAAGAAGAGTTAGAACAATTGTATATGTAATTACCCAATTCATCATACGTCTAAGAAATCCTTTTCTATTGTAACTTTTTCACCTTCAACAGAGACCCATCCTTCTCCCTCGAGTCCTTTCACCAACGCACGAGTTACTGCTATAGGTCGACCTATTGCTTTTGATAGTTCATTGGTACCTGTCGTTTTTAAGTCGGACAACACAAACAAAATTTGATATTTCGGATTTTCACTTAAGTATCGTTTCAAATCATCAAGAATATCTTCAAAACGCTCCTCTCGGGATGATAATTCATTGACTTCTTCCTCAAGCATCCCTATTTGGGTTTTACGTTCCGATAAAAGGCCGTCAAGTTCCTGAATCTTTTCACGAGACTCTCCAAGACTTTTCACGACTCGATTTAACTCTGATTGCATAGCTTTGTGATCTGGTATGAGACCTTCTATTTCATCGCGCTCTTTTTCAATTTTTGTGAGTTTCTGCCTGAAATCCTGAATACGATCTTCTTCACTAGTTAATTTAGCTTTCAAACGGGTGATTTCATCTTCTTTTTCTTGAAAAATAATATCTTTCTCTCTCAGCTTTGCCTCAACAGTTGAAAGTTGGTCTTTTGCCTCGCGAAGTTCGCTTACTCTTAAGTTAATTAATTCTTCTCTTACCTGATCTCTTTCGGATTCAATTTCTGTAACTCGCTCCACTTGAACCTTTAGTTCAGCAGATTTTACTTTAAGTTCTTCTTCAGAGGTTTGAAGGGTCTTTTTCAAAGACTCTATTTCTTTGGAGATTTGTTCCGAATTACGACTGGTTCGCTCCACTTCAGCAAGTAACGTTTCGTTTTCTGCTTTCAATGTTTCGTTATCATCTCTGAGATCTCTTAGTTCCGCTGTAAGGTTTTCTACATCATGCTCTTTTTCAGCAGAAGTTTTTGCAATAGCTGCATCTCGCTCTCCCTGAGTTTGTTTAAGTTCTTCCTTTAACGCTTTTACTCGCTCAACAGCCTTTAATACAGCTTCTTCTAACTCTGTGACTTTATCACCTTGTTCTCCACGTTCTTTTAATTGGCTATTGAGCTGGTTGATCATATCATCACGTGAAGCTAAAACTGCTTGTAATCGCTCAATCTGTGTAGTATAATCCATCAAGGAATTTCCAACTTCAATTATTTGCTGTTCTAGCTTATTCTGATCTTCTAATTGAGTTGCATTTACTCGTTTGAGCTCATCAATTGTTTCTTGTTTAGAATTAATCTCTTCCATCAAAGCATTTAATCGGGATTGTCTTTTATCAAGCTGGTCCTTTATTTGAATAGTCTCAGCTTCCTTCTCTTCTAAAATCCGTTCTAAATCGCTAGACCGTTGACCACTTGATCTTGCTGCTTCAAGGTGTTCTTTTAATTGAGCAATCTCAGTTTTCAGCATTTCAACTTCTTCGGTAGAAGGTCCAGAAATCTATACGACGGCACCAGGAGCTGCACTAAATAATCTTACTCCTTCCTTAGATACAGTGAGAAGATTTTGATCTGTAATTGATTTAGCCGCCTTCTCTGCGTCTTTCAACGCTTGCTGAAGGTCAGTGTAGGTGTAAGAAGACTTGGCAGCCGTAGTTTTACGGAGAGATCCAAATTGAACGGAAATCTCGTTCACAATCTTTTTCTTTGACTCATTAATAATTCGTACTAATTGTAATTTTGCCTGTCGATCTGTTGCTGCACACATGCTCGAATCAACACCTATTTCCACAAGTGAGTTCAGATTTAGCTTAACGACCCGATTACTCCGTTTGAGAATTATAAACCTTGAAAAGTAAGATGCTTGGTTTTTATATATGTCTTACTAGGTTAGTTTTTTACAGTCTTCCTTAACTATTTTCACATTATAAATTCTTAGAAAAAGTCAAACAGATTGGATTGGGGAATCAATGGAAGAAGATGTCCGCTCTTTGAAGACAAGAATGCTTCAGTTGACTCAAGAATTGCAGATGTATCAAGAAGAGAATGCACGTCTAAAAGCACGAATATCTGAATATTACGAATGGAGTCAACAAGCCCAACAATCAATTTCATCTCTTCAGGGGCAGATTGAAACCCTAGAATCGGAAAAAAACCAGTTTCAACAAAAAGAAAGGCAAAGACAAGACAATGCTTCAGAAATGACCTTCGATCGGTTATTAGATGAGAATCAAAAACTTGAAGTAGAAATTAGAGAAGTTCGGGATGTATTAGAAAAATCATTAAGTCATCTATTTCGTCTTTTTCAAACAACTGTAACAACCCTCGAAAGGTCCCACCGTGATCCAATTGCCGACTTTTTATGGGAGAAAGGGGACGAGACTAGTCGAACTTTTGTTGGAATTCTGAAAAAAGGCGGTGTGGGATCAGAACAGGATATTGCTCGGGAACTGGGTGTTTCAGTTTCAACTGTTCGGAGAGTTTCTGAAAGTCTTGAAAGGTCAGGTACAATGACTAAGGGGAAGGAAGGAGAGATTTTGTTATCAAAAGATGTAAGAGTTACGAGTTCTGCTGTTCAACCGGAAGAATGGGAGACTCTTGAAGTAGAAGCCATTTTTGAAAATGCCTCAAGCTTTTTTGAACGTGAAACAGACCAACAGCGGATATCTAATGCATTAGAGAATCTTAGAGATGCTTTAGCAGCAAAAATTGGTCACTCTGTCTTTCTTTATGAGATAGCAAAAGAGGCGTCTGAGTGGAAAAAAACACCCGGTCAGAAGGCTTGGTTACAACGTAAATTAGAATCCTGGAAGGAAAAAGCCCTAAGCAAAATCTGACGAGTTTAGGGATCCTCTGAAATACCATCTGTCCCCATAATTTCTATATTTTTAATTAAACGGTCCAATCGAGTCTGAAAATCTGGAATGGCTCCTCTATAGAGAGCATTGACTCCACTATCTAGTAATGATGTTTTTGTACTGGGTTCATACTCAATTAATTCTAATAAATGGATATTGATGGCTGAAAGATTTTTGATTAAAGAAGGAATTGTTGTAAGATCTTCGCTCATAAAAGGAAGGGCGATTCTAGCTGCTTTATCAGCACTCGAAATACTTTGAACGAAGGACTCAACCTGGGGAAGTAGCATTATTCTAAGACGATGTCTAATAGAATCGATGTCTTGTTCCTGTGCAGTTACTGAGGACCATTCTTCCAAGGAAGCTAGTGCCGCTAAAGCTATTTCTTGTAGACGTATCCAATTCTGAATTGTCCCAAGGGTATTTGAAATGAGATCTAATCGTCCTTTTATTTTAGCTGCAGCCTCGTGCGAATCATCTACTGCAGATTCATCATCTACTCGTAAGGCGGCTATTAATGTTTTCCCGACGGCCGCACTGAGGCCTTTCAGACTTTGTTGGTAATTTGCAATGTTAGCTTCGCTCATAAACTCACCTTCAGCAACTAACTTTGTTGATAATTTACATCATTAACTTCGCTCATAAGCTTTTGTTTTTTTTGGAATTGTATTTAGAACTTCAATTATGTTGGTTTTTCCTGCTTTTTGCTAAAAATATTTTCAATTTGCTGTTGATCTTCAAGGGATAAGTTTTTCAGGGCTTGATCTTGCATTCGAAGTAAATTCTTAGTCCACAACGCGTTTAGTGTTGGAAGAATGAGATTGGTTTCTACTTGCGCATTAAAAGCTTGTTTAGCAGTCTCTCTAGCGTTATTTAATAAATCCTTAGTCATTTCGCCTTTTCCTA
>JAEOTI010000373.1 GCA_016839955.1 Candidatus Hodarchaeota archaeon
GGATAGTCACGGACACCGAATGTTGCTTGTCTTGCTTTAGTTATCTGAGCCCAGAGGCTATCGTAATTAGGGACAGAAAAAACAACAGATCTTCGAGCTAATCTAAACATTTCAGCCAATACATGTTTTTTTTGCTGGATATATTGTAAGACTTCAAAACAATAGACTACATCAAAGGAATTTTTTGGGTAACCTGTGTTGGTTATGTCTTTCTGATGAAATTCGGAATCAGGATTGATCCGTGATGCAATTTTCAAAGCATTCTTGGAAATATCTATCCCCGTAATCTTGGTGCAATAAGATTTGAATCTATGAATTAGTAACCCCTCTCCACAACCAAGATCTAGTACTGAGTCTGTCGGTTTTAAATTTAAAATCTTTAAATAAACACTAGATCGTGGTTCTATTGTTCTTATAAGTAGGAATGTCAAATTAATACCCTACAATCGATAAAATGAGGAATTTTCCTTTAAATTTTCATAACAAAAGGGCTCCTAACTATCAAAAAAGTATTTTCTTTTAGATAAAACGATACTCAGTGATATGATGTATGCGATTATTTTAGCAGTTATTGCACCAACTAGACCCATTAATGGTATTAAGAGGACATTTAATACAACATTAACAATTGCTAAAATGACTGCTGCAAATGACGAGACTTTCACTCCTCGGTTGCCAACAGCATTCATTAACCACACATAAACTCCATCGATAAATATTACAATACTTGCTATTCCAAATAATAATGCCCATCCCAGATTAAATGGGTATTCACTTCCATAAAAGATAATGACGAGGAATCCAAATGCGATTATCAACGGAAAGGCTAATATACTTGAAACAGGGACAATTTTATTTATCCTCTTAAAAATAATCTCCTTATTTTCGTATGCTGAGGCAACAGGGAATAAAACAGTAACGAAAATGGTACTAAAAAGTGTTGAAAACGTCAAGAAGGCCCAATAGTAAGCCCCATAAATACCAACATCCGCGATCGTCATGTATCTTTCAATCAGAATCTTGTCTATATTTGAAAATACAATAAATGCTACACCTCCAATCATAGCATAATTACTATAATGAAACATTTTAATGGCCCAAGTTCTGTCAAATTGGAGTCTTATGTATTTTCGTACAAGAAAACCCAAAATAATTAAGCTTGTAATCCCATAAGCAAGATACATAGAAAAAATCATTGATTCTAAGCTATAAAAGTGAGTAACAATAAAAAGAAGGAATGAAGATAATAAAATAATACCATATACTGGTCGAATCAGTGAATATTTCTTCATCTGAAGCAATCCCCGCAAAGTGTTAAATGTTAGTGTAAATAGCACGTATAACAAGCCTAAAATGACTGCTACTTGATATATCTCTTCTGAGACTAATGTTATCGCTTGGATTTGGGCTGCAAACAGAAAATAAAAAAATAATGAGATACTGACAAAAATAAACACTGCTATATAACTAGTAGATATAATTATGCGTTGTCTCGTTAAGTCATCTTTTTCAGCGCTATACTTGACCATTGCGGTTATAAATCCCATTTGCATTGGAATAGATAAAAACATTGCAAGTGATTGAATAAACGTAAATTCCCCATACAACGAAGGGCCTAGAATTCTACCAGCAAGAATATTAAAGATATAAGAGCATGATGCAGTAAAAATTGTCCCTAAACCAACATAGAATACATCTTCAAAGATTTTTTCAGCCCTATTTCCCATTTTTTCCCTAAAGATTCTCTCATAACCTTTCCTGATAAATGAAGCAAAGCGTCTAGATTTGAAATTGTTCATTTTCTTTCACTACTTTTTCATTCAATATCAGCTACTATCAGTAGTGTTTTCATATTGTCCAAAACTGTCTTTTTTCGGGAATTCTGTTGATCATTCTGAATCTTAGATTTCATGATCTTGGGGGACTATACGTTCCGAAAATGGTTGAGATCGATTTTTAGGTTAAATAATAGCATTTTAAAACTTGATTTGAGACTACATTTAAATCAAATCTTCTTTTTGCAAAGTGGAATACTTTTTTGACTTTTTCTTGTTTAATAGATTCTTCCTTCTTAAAGATTTTTTCAAGAGTATTTGCTAAAGCTAATTCATCTTTTGGAGGGATTAATTCACCAAGCTTTCCATGGACGAGCATCTCTGGCAGACCACCTACCTTAGTGGCAATGACATATAGTCTCTCTTTCATCGCTTCAATAATTGTTATAGGAAAACACTCTGATAAACTTGGAAGCAAGAAATATGATGCGCCTTTGAGAACCGCTAGTTTTTCTTCTTCAGATACCTTACCTAGAAAAAATACTCTATCTTCCAGACTTAATTTTCTTACTAATTTCTTAAGCTTGAAAATTCCTGGCCCAGTCCCAACCAAGATAAACTGAAATGATATTTCTCGATCTTTTAAGATCCTACAACCTTTTATCGCATATTCTAATCCTTTGATTGGATGAATTCTTCCAACAAATAAAATTTCATTAGAAAATCTATTCACCTTAATCCTTTCAGTTTCAAAGTTAATCCCATTAGGGATAACAAGAACTTTGTTAGAACAAAATCTTAATACCTGCTTTTTGGAAAATATTGTAGGAACAATGATATTTTGATTCATTTTAAGTACTAGTTTTCCCATAACTCTTTCAAAAAAACTAATTGAATCAAGATTAGATTGGATTGAAAGAAAAGATGAACCAGAAGTGATATAACCCAAAACACCACTAAGTATTCCTCCTGGTATCCTAATGTTAGAATGAATCACATTAGGTCGGAATTTTATGCATACTAGGCTTCCAATAAATATGTAGGAAAGAAACCAAATAATCTTGTGAATGTAAGATGTACTATGCGTTCTGAACGGTATCCCAACCCTTTTAACAGTTATACCATCAACCAAATCTGTAGATTCGTGATGAGGTAGTTTTCTTGTCAGGATTAATACATTTATTCCTCTGTTAGAAAGATTCTTTGCCAAATTCAAAGTTAGTACTTCGATCCCTCCATAATGGTCTGGAGGTAAATCGTTTAGAACTAAGATCACTCTCATTCTGACACTCTAACCTTGGAACATATTTATTAAAAGGTATAAAAGGATATTGAAAAACTTTTTGATTGAATACTTAAAGATTAAGTCCATTATTGTCTCACGTAGAATGTCTTATCCTCCTTGACTAACAAATAATCGCTGTATTTTGCGAAAAGAATTAATTAAATCTTATAGGAAAGAAATTAAAGGAATGATTTAGAAAAAAAAGTAAAAACTCATGAATTCCTTTTTAGGTGACATTAATCATAATTAAAGCAATTCTAATAAACCATAAGATGATCTATTGAAATCAATAGGATACTGGTAGGAATTGACCACTCTACAGATAAAATCCTTAACTAATGTTATAACTACTGTAAAGCAAAAGTCTAACATGATTTCCAGTTATCTTTTCGAAAAATTTATGGATAAAATTGATTACTTTTTAATTGTGAGCTTAATCCTGTCAGTAGTTTTCGGTGTGATAAAAACAGTTTTCTTCACAGGTTATGCTGCTGATTCATATCAGATCTTTGCATTGTCAGTTGAGAAATGGATCATAACAGGAACACAAGATGATCTTTTTAAATCATTTTATGCGAATAATCGCTTCATTTATCCATTAATCGTCGTTTTGGTACATATTATTATTCCAATCGATATTTCCTTATTGGCTTGCTTTATAAATCTAATTTTCGCTTTTTCCTGTATCATCCTAATGAGGAAATTGCTACGAATTCTTGAATTCTCTGATGACACAATTAATCTTTTTTCTCTGTTCACTATACTCAGTTATAATTTTCTTAATTTCTGGTTCAATATTCTTACTGATTTGATAGCTCTGTTCTTTTTCTTATTGATGTTAGTTTACTTGGAACTCTACCTCTCAAATAAAACGGACTCGAATCTTAGAAGACTTTTTTACTTAACATTGAGTTTTTTTTCTTTTATTTTGGCCTTACTTACTAGGGAAGTCTATCTATTTGCCATGCCTTTATTCTTCGCAATAATTAAACCAAGGAAATTACGAATTATAGTATTATTACCATTTTTTTGGATAACTTTTTTACTAATAGACCAAAATCCGAGCGAATTCTTATTTGTCAAACATTTCCTCCCCCAGAGCTTTTGGGATGAATTTGTGAATAGGGATTACGCGGCAATATTTGCAATGTTAGGAGAAAAATGGGAAGATCCTATCTTATTTCAGGATTTCATCAAAGGGTTACTAAAAGTTGGGTTACTCCCCACTGTTTTTATTATCTTAACAGCGATGATAATCCTGGTAATTAACAAATTGAGAGAAACAAATAAACAAATTATATCGGATTCTGAAAATACCTCATTTTCATTTAGATCTTCAATACTTATAATCTGCTTCTTTTTCTTTTTCTTGATTTACACTTTATTTTATGCCAACATTCATTCAGCCTCAGGTTTAAGGTATTGGCTACCCGTCTCATGGATTCCGTTTGTATATGTAGCAAAAATAATCATTGAGAATGTTCAAAACAGGCATATTAAATTGATGATCATATTATTCCTTTGCCTATATCCAATATCTTGGTCTTCAGTTGAACTTTA
>JAEOTI010000062.1 GCA_016839955.1 Candidatus Hodarchaeota archaeon
CAAATATTTTGCTCTAGTTGAGTAAGCATTCTTATAATTCATTAGTATCATAATTTTTCCAATCCAATTATAAATGAAGTGGAACATTTATTCCTTTTTACTCATGAAACAAACGTAGAAATGACTTAACATGAAATCAAGTAGAAGACTGGTAACTTTAGAAGATATCATTAACGCCCAAGAAGTGATCTCTGGTCAGGTACATAAAACACCATTAATTTCAGCCACAACGATAAGAAAACACTTGGATGTCAATTTATACTTCAAGGCGGAAATTTTTCAAAAAATGGGATCATTTAAACTCCGAGGTGTGTTGAATAAGCTTCAAACTCTTACTGAGAAGGAAAAAAATAATGGAGTAATTACAATTTCTGCAGGAAATCACGCTCAAAGTCTTGCTTATGCTTGTAAGAACCTAGGTATTCATGCAGTCATTATCATGCCAGCGTATGCAGCTAAGAACAAAGTGAAAACCACTAAAAACCTCGGCGCAGAAGTTAATTTGCACGAAGACACCCATACATTGATGGACAAATTGAATGAGATGCAAGTAGAAAGAGGTTTAACACTAGTACACCCCTTTGATGATCCATTAATTATCGCTGGTCAGGGAACTCTAGGTTTAGAATTGCTAAATGATATACCAACAATTCCCGATATAGTTATTGTTCCTGTTGGAGGGGGAGGATTGATTTCTGGAGTAGCTGCAGCAATTAAGATACAACATCCTGAAGTACGGATTATAGGTGTGGAACCTACGGGTGCGGCGGCAATGTATGAAAGCCTACAAAAAAACTCGGTAGCTTCCCTAAAAGTAATAAATACTATAGCCGATGGTTTGGCTGCTCCTTTTGCAGGAAAACATACATTGGCTCATGTGAAGGAATATGTCGATGAGATAGTGTTAGTGTCTGATGAAGAAATTATAGATGCAATTCGCTTCCTTCTTTTCGAAGAAAAATTTCTGTGTGAACCTGCAGGTGCAGCAGGATTTGCAGCCCTATTGGCTAAGAAAATTCCTACCTCGCGAGATAAGAATATCGTATGTGTGCTCAGTGGAGGGAATATCGATAAAGGTCTATTAAAAACAATCATCAGGGAAGATTGAGATTTTGGATGGAATACTCGAATGAAAGTTAATTTTCGTGAAGCCAAGAGTATAATAACCAAAAGTAATATTCCGTCTATAGATTACGTGATTAATCCTTATACTGGATGCCAGCATGGATGTATTTATTGTTATGCAGAATTCATGATCAGATTTACCAACCATAAAGGGGAGAAATGGGGAGAATTTTTGGATGTAAAAACTTTCGATTTTAATAAGATTAAAGCCCACAAATACCGGTATAAAAGATTATTATTGAGTTCAGTAACAGATCCATATTTACCGCTAGAAAAAAAATACCAAAACACACGTAAAATCTTGCAAAAGCTTGTAGATACTGATGCTGAGGTTTCAATTCTTACTAAATCGAAATTAGTAACCCGGGATATTGATCTATTCAAACAATTCAAAAATATAGAAGTAGGCATATCAATTAGTACATTAGATGATTCCTTTGCGAAAAAGATAGAACATGGAGCATCTAAACCATCAGATCGAATTGCAGCACTTAAAGAAGTTTCAGCTGCAGGAATACCAACATATACTTTTATTTCTCCCTATTTTCCAGAAATTACTGACTTTAAGGCGATAATTAAGGAAACAAAATCATTTACTGACCAGTATAGTTTCGAGAATCTGAACTTTCGACCCCATAATATTCCAAGGATATTGATGATTATTGAAACCCATTTTCCTGTGTACTTGACTGTTTATGAAGAATTAAGACGAGATCGAAGCTATTGGGATCTGGTTGAATCTAAAATTAGAAACTATTGTGAAAAAGAAAAAATACCCTTTAAAATCGCATTTCATCATGGGGGGTTCTCAAAAAGCTAATTTTCACATAATTAGAATTAGTGATATCGATCAATAGCAATATAAAGTATAATAAGTCGACATTTTAAAAAGTAATATTCTTCTA
>JAEOTI010000374.1 GCA_016839955.1 Candidatus Hodarchaeota archaeon
ACTCCACAAAGAGTGTAGTTACTAGTAGGATTTGGCCAGCCACCTATACGCCCCTTAATTGTAATAGAATCACCAGGAACAACAGTTCCAGCACTGACTGCACTCTCGTCTTCATAAGCTAAATCACCCGGACCACCTTGCAAAAGTACAAGATCAGGTCTTCCATCTTTGGATAGAATCGAACCAAAACTATCCAACCCGTATTGAGGAAACTTAAATTTACTGGGATGGAAGTCGGTAAAGTCATTTTCATCAGTATTGGTAGGTGGTTTTAGCACGCTGAGCGGGATTACAATAAGAATAATGACTACAAGGGCGTAGACAGCTTTCATCAGTTCAAGCTCCAGGCTGCAATGAACTACGACGTCAATCAATCACTCATTAATTAAATGTACTCTCAATTCTTGAATTGTATCTTTATCTTAATGTTTTATAAGAGCAATCTAATGATTATCTTAAGGTTGTATAACTTAACTCAAAGAGATTTCCTTCTTATTTCAGGTTTATTATTTACATTAGCCTAATTATTACAAATTCTGTAAATAAATTACGAAGATCCTTATAATGAAATTAAAAATAATTCCTCAACAATTGTATTATCAAAACTTGAGGAATGGTACAACTAAAATAAAAAATCTGAAAGATATCAAAAGATTGGGATTGTAAACAGACTGAAATTTTATCAAATAATATTCTCAGTTAGCTTTCCAAAAAAAGTAGCACCCCTCAACCATTCAGGATGTCTTAGATCATGTTCAAAAAAAGCAAAATAAAAAAAGCTGAAGAAGCTTTGCAATCGGGAGAAGAAAAACTCAAACATGGTAAATATCAGGGAGCTGCAAAAGACTATGGAATCGCTCAGAGTCTTTTTGAAAAAGCAAAAGAAGTAAAGAAATCCCGATTTGCTGAAGCATGGTCTAAATTATGTGATGGTCAAGTCCATCTTAGTAATCGAACATATATCGAAGCTATGAAAGCATTTGGTCGAGCGAACACTATTTTTTCTAGAGATGGCCACCAAGAAGAAGCTGTTCAAGCAAGAGTTGGTCAAGCAGCCGCTCAAGAAGGTATTGCTAAAGAAAAGGCGTCTAATGGGAAATTTATTGAATCTGCTAGGCTTTATGAAACAGCAGGAGCGTCCTATCAAAATGCTGGTCTCGAACAAGAAGCAGCGAAAGCAAGGGCACGTTCTTTTGTTCAACGAGCCGCAGCTTCTCAAGATGACTTCCAAAAAGCGGAATTTCTGAATGAGGCTGTAAGAGAATTTCGAAAAGGCAAAGAACACTCTTTGCTTGTAGAAGGACATGCCTATTTCTACAAAGGGCGATCCTTGATTAATGTAAAAGTTGAAAATGCTATTGACAATCTTGCACGTGCTGCTGAGGCTTATAAAAAAGCAGGGGCGGATGTTCAAGTTACAAAAGTTCGTGAGTTATTAGAAGAATTAGCAGTTCAGGTTAAAACAAAACCAGATGAATATGAACGAAAAAGACCCTATTAGCCTATGATGATAAATATTTTTTTGATCAGATTTTGAAAGGATAATCGACAGGCGGTCTGAGGCGATAGAGTCACTATTATTTAACTCGATTGACTTAATAAATGAAAAACATGGTTTGCAGGTTTATAAGAGGCTCTTTTAATCATTTTTTCTTGTAGAAGTTTATGGTGACCTTATTGAATGTTAACATATTTCCTATCCCAAATTTTCCTATTATAAAGGAAAACGATGATATTGTAGAGGTTTTACTAAAATTTCAAGATTTTAAAGATGGTGATATCCTTGTCATCGCGCATACAATAATTTCCCGTTCAGAAAAAAGGTCAGTTTCTCTTTCTGGAGTTAAACCTTCTATTTTTGCTGAAAAATACGCAAAAAATGGCGACAAAGATCCGCGTCAGGTTGAACTCGTTTTACGTGAAGCTCAACGTATAATCCGTATGAGTGATACTGTTTTAATCACAGAAACCTGTCATGGATTTGTGTGTGCAAATAGTGGAGTCGATCGATCAAATTCAGAAGGGGATACTGCAGTTTTACTACCTATTGATCCTGATGCTTCAGCTCAAAAATTATTCAAGAAATTAGTTGAAAAAACCGGTTTAAAAATTGGAATAATTATATCAGACACCTTTGGTCGACCATTTAGAGTAGGTACAGTAAATGTAGCCATTGGAATTGCTGGTGTAATGGCTCTGGAAGATTTTCGTGGAAAAAAGGATCTTTTTGGAAAAGAATTACTAAGTACTATTGTTGCGAGAGCAGACGAGTTAGCTGCAGCCGCAGGATTGGTAATGGGACAAGCAGATGAGGGAACTCCAATAGTAGTCATTCGCGGAGCATCAAAGTTCCTAGGTGAGGGGAAATCAGCTGAGTTAGTTAGAGAACCATCTCAAGATCTTTTTAGATCCTAAAAGAAAAACTGAATAATACGGGAAATTCCGCATTTATCAAACAAACGACGGAGGAATAAACATGAACCTTAATGAAAATGCCTGGAAAGTCGTACAAAGTTTATTAGATAATGCAGAGAACTTAAAAATCGACTATAAGGAAGACCATGGCATTACAATAATTGATGCGGGAATTTCAGTTCCCGGAAGCATTGAAGCGGGAATTCTAATCACTAAAGTATGTCTTGGGGGTTATGGGACAATAAATGTTGATGCTAATGACACAAGGTTCAATTCACTTGGAAAAATAGATGTAACTATTGAAGAAAATCCCGCTATACCTACTCTTGCATCCCAATTTGCAGGTTGGAGAATAAAGCGAAAATACACAGCGATAAAAGATGGGAAAGAAAAAGAAAAGACTTATTTTGCAATGGGTAGTGGACCAGCTCGAAGTATCCCAAAAGAACCTAAAGATCTCTATGAAAAGCTAAATTACGGTGAAACAGCAGCTAAAGCTTCCTTAATTCTTGAAACATCAAAATTTCCTCCAAAAGAGGCAATAAATTACATCCTAGAAAAAACACATGTTACTCCTGAGAATTTAGCAGTAATTTGTGCCCCCACAAATTGTCTCGTTGGAAGTATTCAAATTGCAGGTAGGATCGTTGAAACGGCAATTCATAAGGCAAAAGAAGTTGGTCTTGATCCCCTCAAGATTATCCATGGTGAAGGAACCGCACCAATCGCCCCAATCGCAAAAGATCCAACTGTTGCTATGGGCATAACCAATGATGCTATTATTTATCATGGAGAAGTACAATTGACGACTACAGGCATATCTGATGAATTTTTGGCAGAAATTTGTCCAAAGACTGCATCAGACTCATCACGGGATTATGGTCGACCATTCTACGACATTTTCAAAGAGGCAAACTTTGACTTCTTTAAAATCGATGCGGGCTTATTTGCTCCAGCCAAAATTACATTCTTAAATAGAGACACTAGTGTTAAGCACAAATCTGGAAAATTAAACCCCGATGTTCTCATGGAAGCCTTTAAAGCCGCTTAGACGAAAAATAAGTTCATATAAGTTTAGATTTGGAAGAGAAATTTGTGGACTCAATTACCATTCTCCTTTTTTTAGCGATTGGATGGATGTTAGCGTTTATAATTACAAGAGGTTCCGGTTATAAAGTTCGTAATCCAGAAATTGGATTAGGATTTGCCTTATTTCGAACAACCCGATTAAACAATTTTATTTCTAAGATTACAGAGAAAGGTAGACGTTTTTGGAAGGGATTTTTTGATATTGGAGTTGTTGCTTCAATCGGTATAATGCTAGTCGGTTTAATTTTATTAACTTTCAACCTTCCTGCGTTTTTTTTTAAAGAAGAAGAATCTCCGGCAGTGGGTGTGGCTCCCGTTATTCCTGGAATCACAGTTTCATTTTCTAGTCTTCCATATTTTATTATCGCCATTGCAATCGGAGCAGCAGTCCATGAACTCTGCCATGGAATCGCTGCTTTGAATGAAAAAATTCCTTTGAAAAGCACTGGAATTTTCTTATTTTTGTTATTCTTTGGTGCTTTTGTGGAACCTAAGGAAGAAGAATTAAAGAATAGTTCCCGACGATCACGATTACGGATTTATGCTGCGGGAGGCTTAGCAAATCTAATTGTGACGTATTTATTCATTATTATTTTGATTTTACCGTTTTTTTTCTCATTGGCAATAGGTTGGGGATATAAGACAGACTCTAGTGGAGTTCTTATTACTGAAGTGGTTGAAGACTCCCCTGCAGACAAAGTAGGTATTGGAACAGATTGGATTATCAAAAAAGTTGCTGCACCAAACCAAAGCCAGACAATTTTCTCTATTCAAGATACCCAAGACTTAAGGGATGCGCTTTCTAATGTAAAAATTAACGATTCAGTGCAACTTTGGTTTAAAGAACATGAGCCAGTATTTTTAATCGCAAAAAAGCTTGATAAAGACGACGATAGCGATAAAGGGTATATTGGAATTCGCTCTTTCAATTTTTATGAGCCAATTCTTCCTCTTCCTCTTTCCCTTCCCTATCATATGTATATGGTTCTTGTATACATCGTATTCATCAATCTCATGTTGGCTCTTTTCAATCTACTCCCAATTCCTTTCCTTGATGGTGATAGAATTGTGGAAACTTTGTTAGAAGGAAAAGGAGAGAAAGGAGTGGTTATACATAAATGGATTCGAATCTCTGCATTATCTATCCTTCTTCTTAATATGCTGTTAACTTTTGTAACTGGTGGATGGGTGATCCAAGCATAGGCTAAATACCTCTAGCAATCCATTTGTTTTCATTAGATGCCATCCATTCGCCCGTTACTGAGGCAATTCCCTGATAAAATCAGTTTATTTTTATTTTTCTAAATTAAAAAGATTGAATTCCCTTTTTTTTCTATTAATAGCGATGAAGTTAAAGGCAATGCTGAGTAAAAGAAATCCAAAGGAAAAAAAGAACATTAAGACTTTAGGAAAGGATATGTTCCCTTTAATTTCTAATTAGGGAAGAAATGACCTTCCCATGAATACTAGATTATAATTTTTTAGAGATTTTAAATTTTTACTTAGTCAGGAGTTATGATTATTTTGGCAGAAGATACATTAGATGTTAGTACGACAAAATACTTGATCCACTGCAAGTTCGTAATCAGCGGAGTTGCAGAACGCTCTGATGTTATTGGAGCTGTCTTTGGTCAAACTGAAGGACTCCTAGGAGATGGATTAGATCTTCGAGAGCTTCAAAAGACTTCCCGTATTGGTAGAATCGTTGTAAAATTGCAATATGATAAAGCTAAAAGACGAACTACGGGAATAGTTATTTACCTTCATCATTAGACCGAGTTGAAACAGCTGTTCTTGCATCAAGCCTTGAAACTGTTGATAGAGTTGGACCATGTATTGCTAAGGTTCAGCTTATTAAAATTGAAGATGTTCGGGAGTCCAAACGACAGAACATAATCAATCGTGCCTCTATCATACTAAAGAGTTGGGAAAGAGAAGTAACACCAGAATCAGTCTCCATCATTGATGAAGTTCTTCGTTCTGCTCGAACTAGTGTGATCAGGAAGTATGGACCAGAAAGTTTACCCGCAGGACCAGGTATCGAAGAAAGTGATAGCTTAATCATTGTAGAAGGTCGGGCAGATGTACTAAATCTCCTTCGACATGGTTTTCGGAATTGTATAGCTGTTGAGGGAACCAGTATTCCGAAAACAGTGATCAGTTTGAGTGAACAAAGGATTTCTACTGCCTTCTTGGATGGTGATAGAGGAGGAGAGTTAATTCTGAAAGAACTTCTAGAAGTAGCAGATATTGATTATGTTGCTAGAGCTGCCGAAGGAAGAGAAGTAGAAGAATTATCAGGTAAAGAGGTCCTTAAAACTCTTAGAAATAAAGTTCCTGTTGAACAAATACTAAAGGAATTAGAGATAGACCATACAATTCCTTATAAGCAGACTCCCTTGATTGAAAAGCAAAAAGAGATATTGATTGACAATAATTTTAACGAAGAAGTTGATAGCGAAGATCTAGAGATTTCTCTACGGAGTAAAGAAGGAGAATGGGATTCAAAAGAAGGTGAAAAACCTTCGATTCCGAGTGAAATACAAGAAAGGATAAACGAGCTTGAACCTCGTGAAGCAATTCTTGTTGACCAAAATTATAAAATAACAACAAGAGTGCCAGTTTCTAATCTGAGGATAACGCTTCAAAATACAGAAAAAATTCATGGTGCCGTTTTTGATGGAATTCTCACACAAAGACTTGTCGATGTGGCTCAAGAACAAGGTCTGAAATTCTTAGCAGGCGCGAAAGTTGGAGAATTGACTAAAAAGCCGACAGAATTGGATATTTACAAATTTTAATTTACGATGAAGGTTTGAATAAGCTTTAAGGCTGTGGCCTTGTTACCCCTATCACACTAACGCCTAATATCACAATATAGGCTGACGCCTTATCCTCTACTAGGTTCTCTCGTGGGGGGAGATGATTTTCAGACCACAACCACTGGTCGTGTGGGACTTATGGGTTGACCCTGCTTCATTGAATGATCACTCGATCTATCTCTGGCGAGGGCCCGTCATCTGTTCCTTCGCACTATAAAAGCGGAATTTCGACCAGAGGCTCCAGTGTCGCCAGAACCTTGCACATGCAATCACAAGTCATGCTGCCCTCGAGGTCTGGCATGTACCTTTCATCACCACTCAATGTTTATTCACTCTCAAGTATAATTGTTGTGTTATATCATCTATTCTTCACTAAGTTAAACAGAAAATTAAGGTGATTATTGATTTTATTGCTTTTAGGTAAATAAAATCTTATACAATGACAAAATAACTATTAGATGGATCTTTAATCTTCAATATAGCGGTAACGTTCAGGTCGGGGTTCAGAAATTTTTCCGTTCATCAAAAGCTCAAAAATTGCGTCTTCAAATTCATTTTCAGTTACATTTGGATATTTTGAACGAAGTTCTGCATATGTTACTCCTTTTTTGTCCTTATCTAAAGATCTAATAAGCTCCTCAAGATTGTTTTTTAAATCCGTAATACTCGGAAAGGAAATTTCAACCCCATTAGGGATTTTTTCCGGTATTGGTCTAAATATTTCAAGTCTATGGATCAATTCACGATGGTAACGTATAACTGGGGAAATCACTTCGGGTTGAACAAACCATTGTGTATCCCCTTCATCTGACCTCGATGAACGCAGAGTTCCAACGATTTCTACCATTTGACCCTCTTTTATATTCTTTAATAGGTTACTCCAGGATTTCAAAAGGATCGCACCAGATCCATCTTCACAATGACATTGTATGAAATTTCCTTTTGTTCCCTCGGTTTTATTAGTTATTATTCCCATTATTCGTATTCTAGAAATAATACAGCCATTTTTTAATTGCAGTCGTCCAAAAGTTCTCTCTTCTCCTGTTTTCTGATCCGTAAAAGATTCTTGAATCAATAACCCTTGTAAGTCGCCTATTTTAATACGATTAGCAGTATTACGAGGTCTTAGAAAACTCAAAATTACAAAAACTCCAGAAATATTCTAACTCAAAAAAGATATACTCTCTACTACCTTATTTATATACAAAACTCATTAAGTTGGTCAGTTTATTATTTTCGTCCTTTATAGGTCTTCTTATCAACTAATGAAAGAGCAAAGTCTTTATATTTTTTAAAATAACGTTGGTTTCTAAAAGGAAAACCAAAACATCTTTGTCAATATTTTGCAAAAACATAGAAGATATAAGCACTACCAAGATGTTTTTCTCTTGAAGCTTGAATTTCGCTGAATTTCATCCTCTCAGTATAACATTTGTGATCTCAGTAATTCTTGTAATAATTGCTTATTTCCCCAAAGTACATATGGGTGATGGGACTGTATTACATTACTAGTATAGAAGAAACATTACGGATTCCTCCTAATCGTTTCGGTGAATCAGTTGAAGATGTCCTCTTAGATCTCTGTCGACAGAAATATGAGAACACTGTTTCACCAAATACGGGCATGATCGTGGGTGTTTCACGAGTCAAGCCAATTTCAATGGGAAAAATCATCCCAGGCGATGGAGCAGCCTACATAGATGTTGAGTTTAAGGCTATAACCTTTAAACCTCTCGATGGAGAGATAGTTGAAGGTGAGGTTGTAGAAGTTACCAAATTTGGTGTTTTTATTCGAATAGGCTGTACCGATGCACTCTGCCACGTTTCTCAACTTGCAGATGATTACTTCTCCTTTTCTCCTGGTTCAAGAGGCATTCTTGTCGGGAAAGAATCTTCTAGAGATTTACGATTAGGTGACAAGGTCCGAGCGAAAGTGATAACAGCTAGTGTTGATCATGTCTCAATGAAAATAGCTGTTTCCATGCGTCAAAAGGGGCTTGGCGCTCTTAGATGGTTAGAAAACGGAGAAGACAAGAAGTGACCAAGCAAAAAGCGTGTAAACAGTGTCACACAGTAGTGGAAGAAGGTAAATGCCCTATTTGTAACGAATTTGAAACACTATCTTCTGATTTTTCTGGTATCATTATTATTATTGACCCTGAGCAATCTGATGTAGCAAAACGTCTAAATATCAATCGACCTGGAACTTATGCAATTCGTGTTCGTTAATACGTATTTTTTCTTTGCTTGGTATTAGGAATGTGGATTCTTCCAGAAGAAAACAGGAAGCATTTGAAAAAAGTAATCGGAACCGTATTCCAGCAAAAAGATGGTGAATCTCCTCAATCACAGGTTGTAAAGTATCTACAAGAAAAAAAAATTACTAGATGTATAATAGTAGGAGATGTAGCCACTAAGACGATAATTTCTGAAGGGTATCTCCCTATTCTTGTTATAGTTGATGGAAAAACAAAACGTGGATCATTTGAACGAATTGATTTCATTCCTGCAGTTGAAAAAATCGTTGAAAATCAAGCTGGTAGAATTTCTGATCTAGCAGTAGAAACAATAAAAGACTCACTTGATAGGTGGCTAAAGAAAGGAGATCGTACAATTATTAGGGTCCAAGGAGAGGAAGATTTACTAACAATCCCCGTAGTGCTAGGATCTCCCCTTAAATCTGCTGTGATTTATGGTCAACCTGATATTGGATTAGTACTAATTGTAGTTACGAAAAAAGTGCAACACAAATTTCAAGAGATTCTTAAAAAGAACTTCAAACGAATATATTAAAGTAATTCTGGGTGATTTTTTGGACCTTACAATCATTGAAGAACATCACAATCCTTTACTTCATAGAAAGGAGATTAAAGGAGAAATAAGCCACTTTAGCGACGCGACACCGAAACGTGAGGCTGTAAGAGCCAGAGCAGCGGCTTTACTAAATTCAGACCTGGATAGAGTGGTCCTAGTTTCTGTAAAATCAGAATTTGGTCGGGGAGTTTCACGTGTTCGCCTTCATGTTTATGAGACTCCTGAGGCCGTGAGAATCGAACCACTCTTTACTTTAAAACGAAATGGTTTTGTTCAAGCAGAAGAATAGAGGTTTTTATTTTGAGCCAATTTTATGAAGTTGATTACAAGAAAGGAACAGTAAAACGATTACGACGTGAGTGTCCCCGCTGTAGAGGATCATTTCTCGCTGAACACAATAACAGACGTTCATGTGGCTCCTGCGGGTATTCAGAGTTTAAGGAATGACACAAGTGAATTGCTGGAATCTGAAAATCCAATTATCTTGGGGATGGAAGGTACCGCTCACACAATTGGTATTGGTATAGTCCAAGGTCAAGATATTCTTGCAGATGAACGTGCTCAATATCTTCCTCCATCTGGTGGAATTCATCCTCGTGAAGCAGCAGTTTTTATGGTTAAGAACATAAAAAAAGTTCTTGAAAGGGCATTTACAACTGCAAACATTAAACCTGAAGAATTAGATGGTGTAGCTTTTTCAAATGGACCTGGTTTAGGTGCTTGTCTTCGGACAGTAGCTACAGCTGCTCGAACTCTCTCTCTTCTTGTTGAATGCCCGCTATATGGGGTAAACCATTGCATTGCGCATGTAGAACTTGGAAAACTACTAACAGATACAAGAGATCCACTGACATTATATGTTTCTGGAGGAAATACTCAACTAATTACTTTTGATAGTGGACGTTATCGAGTAATGGGTGAAACTCTCGATATAGCCATTGGAAACGCGATAGATACTTTTGCCAGAGAAATAGGATTGCCACATCCTGGTGGACCTTATGTAGAAAAATTAGCACGAAAATCAACCCTTAAAGAACCACTAGGATTACCTTATACGGTAAAGGGTATGTCATTGTCATTTTCAGGCTTAGTAACTGCGGCACTTAAGCTTCTGAAATCATCCCATCATATCTCCAAAGCTGACCTTTGTTATGCGTTTCAAGAAGTTGCGTTTTCCATGCTTGCAGAAGTTACTGAACGGGCTCTTGTTTGTTCAGATAAGAAATCTATTATACTTACAGGAGGAGTTGCAGCAAATACACGTTTAAATGAAATGATAGAACTCATCGCTGAAGATCATTTGGGTGTAAAAGCTCATACTATTCCCCCAAAACTTGCATTGGATAATGGAGTTATGATCGCATGGACTGGAGTTCTTTTACATCGATCAGGGCTGACTTTGGCGGTTGAAGAAAGTTTCATAAATCCGAGACAACGTGTGGATGACATTTCAGCGGTTTGGGTGACGCATTGAATTCTTCAATCAAGCTCAGGGAAACCCTACAAAAAGGAAAATTACTTCATGTTGGAGCAGAATCAAATATTTTCTCCGGTTTTTTTCTTAATAAAGAAATAATAATAAAGGAAAGAGCACAAAAACGATATCGACATCCAGTTTTAGACAAAGAACTCCGTTTTTCACGTACTCAACGAGAGGCAAAAGTGTTAATTGCAGCTAGGCGTGCGGGTATTTCCGTACCTAAAATATTTGGTATAGACTTGACAAAATCAAGTATAATCTTAGAGTTTATTCCTGGAATAGTTGTTGATTCGATTGTTGGAACTAAAGGCTCTAATTGGTTTCAAGTTTTAGTGGACATTGGTCGAGAAACAGCAAATTTACATTTGAATGGTATTATCCATGGTGATTTAACTTTATTCAATATTATAAAAACCCCCCAGGATAAAATTTTCTTAATTGATTTTGGTTTAGCTGATTTTCAAGCATCCATTGAACAACGAGCAATAGATTTATTCACCCTCTTCTATACAATTAAAGGGACTCATTCTAACTTTCTTCAAGATTGTGAAAAAGCAATACGAGAAGGTTATCAAACGAAATGTGGTGAAAAGGAGACAAATTCCATTTTTAAGCGAATTTGGGAAGTTAGTTTGAGAGGGAGATATGTATCGAAAATAAACAAAACAAGAAAAATAAACAATTAGTCTGAAAAAATGTTTGAATAAAATATTGAATGTAATGGTGACTATCCCTATGAGTTTTCAGGTTTATCTTGAGAAGAATTCCACAGTTTTTGAAGGAATAGATACAATAATATGTGGTTTCCATGGCTTGGGAGAAGTAGGTTGGATTGCGTGTAGGCATCTTGTTGAAATTTTAGATCTCGAAAGATATGGGGTAATCCAATCTAATATTGCAGCTCCTCCTTTTATCAGTATGGAAGGAGAAAGAGTTTGCCTTCCGTTTGAATTATATGGCCGAGAAGAAGGGCCAATTATCTTTCTGTCACGCCTTCAACCCTATCGACATGCTCAAGTTGAATTTTCTATTGAATTTGCTAATTGGATTAATAATCAGTTTCAGAATGGACTTTTCATTGGTGGTGTCGATACTCAACTTCGATCTTCAGATTATGGATACAGATATATCCCTACGAAAGCTTTATTGAATAAAAATCAAAGTAAAATAAAGATCGAAAAACAAGAGATTATTGATAACGTATTAGAACCGGGATTATTTGTTACCGGACCTCTTGCAGTCACATTAGGACACCTTGACTTATTGGACTTTACAGGACTCGGTATTTTGGCATATGCTGAGAGAGAGCGACCTGATCCCCTTGGCGCAGCAAACTCAATAAAGAAGATAGCAGAAATCCTCCAAATCGATATACCTGTTGAGAATTTAGAACGAAATGCCGTTGAAATCCAAGAACAATTACAAAAACATCTACTGGCTGCACAAACAGCGGAACCTAGCCGTTCTGATGAAAAACGACCTCCAATTTACACCTGATATGAATGTAAAACTTTTATTATATTTGAAAATTAATTCATTTGATTTCAAATATGTATAAAGATATTAAGCTAGATGGAAATTCTAGCCCATTTGTCTCTTCACAAGGGGATTGAAGTGCGAAACCCAATTTATTCACTATATGAGAAGAGACTTTGGCGTCAAATTAAAAATGACCCTCAACCACGGCACATTGGCATTATAATGGATGGAAATAGAAGATTTGCGAATAAAAAAGGAATTCCATCCCATTTAGGGCACAAATATGGAGTAGAAAAACTAGAAGAAGTTATTCGTTGGTGTTGGGAGTTAGGGGTCGAGGTTGTTACTCTCTATACTTTTTCGAATGAGAATTTCGCTCGCTCAAATATTGAAGTTGGTACAATAATGGATCTAATTTATCAGAATTTTCTGAAGGTGGTAGATGATCCAGAGATTCATGAAAAACAAGTTCGTGTTAAAGCGATTGGGAGACGCCATCTACTCCCTAAAACCCTTCAAGAAGCAATTCAAAGAGCTGAGGAAGCAACTCAAGAGTATTCGGAGCGAACCATTCAAGTTGCTGTTGGTTATGGCGGCAGAGAAGAGATCATTGACGCTGTTCGAAAAATTGTTAATTTATCATGTAATGATGAGATTTCTCCTAAAGATATTGATGAAAAGCTAATGGGAAAATTCCTTTATACTAATGGTACTCCAGATCCAGATCTTGTTATTCGAACAAGTGGAGAAGAGCGACTTTCTGGATTCATGCTGTGGCAAACTGCTTATTCGGAATTAATATTTCTTGATGTTTTTTGGCCATTAATTCGAAAAATTGACCTCTGGCGAGCAATTAGAACTTTCCAGCAGAGAGAACGACGGTTTGGACAATAGATTTTCTCAATAAGAAGAAGATCTGGTGCGGGAGGTGGGATTTGAACCCACGAAGACCTACATCACAGAGACCTCAACCCTGCTCCTTTGACCTGGCTCGGATACCCCCGCATTATTATAATCGCTTTCGTTTTGTCCAATTTTGAACTACTTTTTGACTGAACTGCTTTTTACTCTTTTACTTCGTACGAACTAAGATTTTAAATTCCCGCTCATCACTTCCAGCGATGTCTAGAGGTTTTTTCGATGTTAACGTCACTAATAATCCACCTGCTGAAAAATGTCGGGTTGTATTCTCACCTGATTTCGATAGACGGTAGAATTTGGTATTAAAAGCTATTTTTAACCTATCTGATTTCTCTTCTTTTATCTCAAAATCTGCAGGTTGAATTTCTAGTTCAATTTGATGTAGTCCAGCGTTTTCAAAGGAAAAAAAACTCAAAGGCAATTCAATGTACCCTGTTAGAGCTTTTTCCTTATCTACAAAGTCAATTTGCTCTACATCGTTATCATTATCTATATGAATTTTAGTGATTGTGGCTGAAATTATCATAATAGTTCAACAGCTTTCAATCATGCTTCGACTTCTTCTTCAGACCGTGGACGTGTAACATATTGCTCCCAAATTGCTTTCACACGGTCAGATACAGGACCAGACCCTTCTACTCCTGTTTCGGAAACTCTTACCCTCTCTAAAACCACTATTAAACCTGCTTCATTGTAGAGTTTTACATCTCCGGGACGTCGGAACACTTTCTCTAATTCTGATGCGAGACCAGCGAGATCGAACGGAGCTTCTTCTAAGAATAGTTCTACAATCTGTGATCCTGCAACATATATTTTATGGAACTCTCGCCCATCAGACCGCGTTGCTCCCGATAGTATTGTAGTGCCTGTATCTGTATCTATTCCCATTAAGTCACCTGTATATATCGTCCCTGAGACTAATACTAAGGAAACACGTTTGTTAAGGAAGGTTAGGAGTTCCCGAGCAAAGTTTCTTTTCGCATTGGCCACGCTCATTGGTTTGTTCTCCTAGTAATATTATTAAAAACCTTGGGAGACTATATCTCCTCTAGAACTTGATATGTAATTAATAACAAGCTCTTCAAATTAATTTTTCCTTTAATGACAGTAAAATATCTGTCAGATCGCAGAATGGATCTAGTGAGTGCTCACAACTTTCTCCTTTTTTCAATTTCTCTCATTTTCACAAAGTCCTCGAAAGGAATGTTCAGATGAATTACCCATTCTGCTTCAACATACCTCTCAGGTGTCAATCTCCCTAAGACACGAATTGTAGATTCTGTTTTAAGATCTGTCCAGTTTTTTTCATTCGAATACACATTAATTTTTCCAGTAGGATCTGCTAGAATAAATGAAGAAGCAGAAGATGAAACAACAATGCCAGTAATCCAAATTGTAGCTCCAATAGGCCGTTCTTTAGCATCTTGAATTTCTATCTCTTCAAAATGGTTAGGAAGGTAGGCTTGTTGTTCCATATTTTCGTTCATTTGAATGATTTCCCTCGGTTTTCTCATGTCTGATCAAATAAAACTAGTTTTAAGAACAAATTTTATGTGAACGTGAAAATTAATTAGAACTTGCTAACTCCATGAACAAGAAGATGATCTTTCTGATAGGGATTTAGATCAATTTTCTTCTTTATTGAAAATTTGGTCTCTAGTTTTTCCAATTCTGAACGGAAAATATCTTTTGGAGAAGCAGTGGCATCAATACTACGGCTTTTAATTGCGAGAATAATATGACCCTCTGGCTTAAGAAACATTTCTGCATTTCTAAGCAAAATATCAGATTGATCAGGTTGAGCAAGGTCCTGATATATAATATCTACAACATTAACCAAAGTCTGATAGCATCGAGGGTCTCTGGCATCTGCTAAAATCGGAATAAGGTTTTTTCTGGTTTCAGCTAAACGGACAAGATCCTGAGCAACTCTTAATGAGAATTCTATTGCGTAAATCTGATTATTAGATTTGG
>JAEOTI010000025.1 GCA_016839955.1 Candidatus Hodarchaeota archaeon
CAAGCTTTCTTTGAAAAGGAATGAGAAAATTTATTTGTGAGCTATTAAAAGAAACCTAAGCTAACCAAGAAAAGTAGCTCAGAACGAATTAGTACAATACTTGCTAATTGAAAGTAAAACTTTTAACCCCCAAATAAAATTAAAGCACAAATCATTTGGATTTCTTCTTTGGAGGAGATGTTTTTATGTTACTAACTGAGGCGTTTCAGAAAGGAAAGATCGTACCTAGTATAGAAATACGAGAAAGTGGATTAAAAGCGGATTTATTCGGCTTAGAGTTTAGTGCAGTTTTATCAGGGAGCGTTGATAGTTATTTCAATGATGCTAACCAATTTTTTCGGAAAACTTATTTCACTAAAACGATGCTGTCAATTCTACGAGATATTTTGGGGAAGGTAGGTCGAGACAGTGGACGACCCTGTTATGTCATTGATACTACGTTCGGTGGTGGAAAAACACACTTATTGGTCATCTTATGGCATCTTTTCAAGTCACCAGACATTGCCTTGAAACAACCACAAATCCAGGAGTTAATAAAAGAACATGACTTGACAAAAATTCCAGAAACATTGTTGGTTGCTCTTGATGGTAAGAATGTTGATGCTGACGAACAGACGTTATGGGGGCTGCTAGCGGAAGGAGTAGGTGCTAATGAAGAAGCGAAAAATCTCCATCAAAAAAGAAGTTCACCAACAACTGAAAAATTAAAGGAGCTTTTAGAATATCCCAAAAAACCAGTTTTGATATTAATAGATGAATTAGTGGTTTATCTTAGAAAAGCTAAGACAGTTGCGGTGGGAGAAACGACCATGGGCCAACAAGTTGGCCCCTTTCTTCAAACGTTACTAGATACGGTTATTCAAACTAAAAACTGTGCAATTATGATTACTCTCTCTGCTCTAGAAGAAGCGTATAAATTGGAAGCAGCTATTATAGCAAAACAACTGAAGGATGTCAAATCAATTACTGAAAGATTATCATGGGTGACTTCCCCGATCGAAAAACAAGAGATATCCCAAATTGTAAAGAAACAACTGTTTGATTACGTGGACGAAGACACAGCTCAAACAGTAGCAGAAGAACTAGCTAAATTTTACGAAGAATATGGCGATCAATTCATTCCCGAAGTTTTCGCCTCAGTGGGAGAAGAATCAACCGAGGGAGGGGCGCGGCAAGCTGTTTCACAAGAATATCTTGAAATAGCCTATCCATTCCATTATACTTTCATTGATCTATTGTACGAACGAATTGGAACTCTGCCTGATTTTCAAAAAACACGTGGTGTTTTACGATTCCTTTCACAAGTGTTGGCTGGTATCTGGAAGAATCGCGCCGAACTACCACCGCATGAAGTTATTGTGGCTGGTACAGTTGATCTTCGTGAAAAAGGTGCCCGTGACGAGATGACTGTGAAGATAGGTTATGGTGGTTTTGACCAAGTGATCCAGACCGATATTGTAAATCTGGAAAACTTAGGCCGTGCCCAGCGAATAGACAATAGCCCATTCGGCGGGCCAAGCGTGGCTGTGGCTACAGCCATCTATATGTATTCGTTCGCAGGAACAGTCAAAAATGAAAAAGGGGAGGATAAAAGGCTACGACAAGGGGGATCAGTGCAAGAGCTGGCTCTGCAGACTTGTCTGCCATCCTTTAGTATTAAACCTGGTGATCTTGATCTGTTTATTAGTGACCAGTTGGAGAAATTATGGTATATTTATGAACGAGGAGGACGGTACTTCTTCCGAACTGAGTATAACATCAATAAAGTCATTGCGGAGCGAGCAGCAGGGATTGCCTCAGCCACCGTGAAACAACGAGCCAAGACATTGCTGAAAGAACACTTCAAAGGATCATGGTTCAACCTATATGCGTTAGTGAGTGAACTGGATCGGGTCAGAGGGGAGACACCAATCCTAGTTATTTTCGATTGGGAGGAAACCACGACTACTGGAGATAGTGTTCCCAGTAGAATAAAAGATTTAATGCAACGGTATCCAGGTGGAATTTTCAGAGACGAACAGAACCTTGTTTACTGTCTTGTACCCTATGCTACACAGTTGGAAGAAGCAAAAGAATCACTTAAGCGGTTAATAGCCGTCGAGCAGTTGGTGAAAGATCCAGCACATAAAAAAGATGTGGCTCGCATAAAGGAACGATTGCCAAAATATTTGAGTACAGCCTATGTTGCTTTGGAATTGCTTTATACGTTTATTGCCTATCCAGACAAAACTAAGCCTAAGTTAATTTCGTTGACCACGGGAAATCAACAAGCAACTTCCGCCCAAGAAAAAGTTTTGAGTGCCCTTTTCAACGCCCGAAAATTCACCGATCAATTAGAAGGTTGGGTAATTGATGAGGAAGTATTAAAAGACAAGACAATGAGCTTTGATGAGACTTTTAGCAAACTAACGAACACACCTGGCCAAATATTTATCATCGACAAAAATAAGAGACCATCTTCACCAAAAACAATCTTCAAGAAAATCGTGGCTGGAGCGGTTAAGGATAAAGCTATTGGGCTGTATAACGGGTCGTCTGATGACTTGAAGACGGTCGATGAGAATAACTATGAGCAGGTTGTAGAGAAGTTTTACTTTGAACGGGAGATACAAGAAAGAACGATCACATCGACATCTTTATTGATACCAAAAAACAGAAGTGAAGAGCTGGTTAAAGAACTGGAATCAGTAGCCAAACGAATTACAGAATTACAACAACAAGCAGCGGAACTCACAACAACTCCTACAGGTGAGACTAGAATTTCGGAACCGCAACCAACCGCAGCAGATCTTCCAGTCGTGAAACCTCCAAAAGCTCAACCTAAGATCATCACCAATATTGAAACGATGGAAAGTTTGCCAGAAAATGTCACGGTTTTAGGTTTTGGCATCTATGATCAACAAAACCCCTCAGAAGGTTGGATGAACGAGATGAACATGATTATTAACCACTTGAACCTGTTATGGCGAGGTGATGATATTACTTTATCCTGTGACTTTAAAGTAGATAATGAGCTCCGTTTTGAACTAGATGATGTACCATACGCGATGCTACGGCAGTTTATGAACTGGTGTAGCGATTTTATGAGGGAATTTGCTAGTCGGGGTTTAACAGTTGAAAATACAAAACTGAACTTCAAGACTAAATCAAAAGAAGGAAAAAATTATACGAAGAAATTCAAAGAGAAATTCAAAGAGGCTTTCCAAAAAGCACCAGATAGCTTTCGATTATCAGTGCTCAACCCTTGATCTCCGAATTTTTTATGGGATTAAAAAGAAGGTTTGCATTAAAAAAAAATGGTGAATTGAAATTTGGTGATAGCGAAAATAAAAACAGATGAACCTTCATTGGATGAAAATGAAAACATATTCTACAGTATGGATCTGAATCCTGCGAACTGTTCAGTAACCCTGAAAGAACACATCAGTGGTCTGAAAGGGGAATTAGTAGCGGTTATTGCTCGAAATTTTGGATGGCGAGCTAAAATGATACGGACATTCTGCAGAGCACTTGAAAATCGTAAGCAAGACTGTGTGAGACCATTTGGATCAGAAGAGCATTTAATGAGTTATGATCCAGTAATAGCTAGCCGAATTTTCGTAGCGCAGAAAATAGTTTCGGCAATAAAAGATGAAAAAAGGGCTGGAGAGAGATTAGAACTTGTTTTGGATTTGCCTGATGCTGAGACAGCTTATTGGGCCTGGAAAATCGCTGCTAGCAAGAAAAAAGCTATTTCAGCTTTTAATATTCTAATCAGTGGGGAATCGATCAACTATGAATAGTCAGTGGTATCAGGAGAAAGCCAGAAGGTTCATAGAGAAAGATTTGCCTGTAAGGAAGATTTCAGAAGCTGCAAGAAAAGAAAAATTAGGAAGAGCTAAACCGAGAATTTCTGAAATGCATTATTGGTGGACACGGAAACCTTTAGTAAGTTCACGAACAGCAATACTTGGGTCAATGATGAGCGATGATGTCCCAGCGATCATTTTCACCAAAATGCGAAGAAAAATTGCAAGTTATAGCATCAATGGAGTTTTGATAAAATATGAATAATAAAACACTAGGAATTCCTCGAAGGTTCATGGAAAAAGGCCTTCCTGTTAAGGTAATATCGAAAATAGGAAGAAGGGAAAAACTGGGAAGGCCAAGAATATCAGAAATGCACTATTGGTGGACTCGAAAACCCTTAGTTACTTCTCGTGCTGCTATTCTTGGAAGTCTTCTAAACAATGATATTTCTTTTGATCAATTCAGAGCAATGTTAGGTATCGGAAAAACTAAAAAATCCTTCGAGTATCAATTAAACCCTCAAGAAAAGGAATTAATTAACAACATTTGCATAAAGTTATTTGAGGGTAGACATCCTGAAGCAATAAAAATTCTTGATCCTTTTGCTGGAGCAGGATGCATACCACTTGAAGCACTCCGTACTGGTTTTTCTGTACATGCTAGCGATTATAATCCTGTAGCTTGGCTTCTCTTAAATACAACACTAGTTTATCCCATGAAATTTGGAAATAAACTCTTAAAGATTGTAAAAGAATCCTTCAATGAGATTAAATCAGAGCTATCAAAAACAATAAGTGATCTATACCCTCCAAGTCCTAAGGGGCAGCGAACACTTGGATATATATACGCGTGGGCTGTTAATTGCCCGAATTGTGGTAAAAGAGTACCACTTGTCAATAATTGGAAACTCGGAGGCCTACAAAAAGAGAATGCTAAGTACTTTTTGGAACCAACTGTTAAAGGTTCAGAGTTATGCTTTACTATTAAACAGGGTTCTGATTTTCCACCAGGGACAAATGTGAGAGGCAAAGGTCAATGCCTTTTTTGTCACTCCACTATTCCCAATAAACACATTGTCAATCAAATTAGAGACAACACAGATGAAATGATGTTAGCTGTAGCTTATCGGATGAGTAAGACAGTTGGTGCTGACTTCAGACTTCCTACAGATTACGAGAGGACTTTTCTCGAAAACAATGAGCGATTTGCAATACAAATTAATGCACTCAATGATTGTATCCCCAGAACTAAAATGACTTATGGTGTGATTCGAGCAGCTCGATATTTGGGAACATGGGATAGGATTTATTTCCCTAGACAACTTGTTTATTTGGCTAAAATAGTGGAGCTTGGACGAAAGATAATTCAAAAATGGCAAACTGAAGAAAATGTAGAATTTGGGTTAGCTATAGGATTTTATATTGCCTGTTTACTTGGCAAATTAATCCCTTATAACTGTCGTTTAGCAGGATGGCAGTCTCACGCTAATTTAGCCAATCCAACTGTTGCATTCCGTACCTATCCAATTGTTTGGGATCATTTTGAAGTTCATCCTTTTGAGGGATCATCTTGTTCTTTAGATAACGCTATTAAAGGTGTTCTAGATGGTTTGGAAGAAATTCTTCGATTTACAAAGGGATGTAAAGCTAAAATTAAAGTTTCCAACAGTTCAGTTCTGGAAATTCAAGGAAATGCGGTTTATGATGCTGTTATAACGGATCCACCCTATCTTGACGATGTTCCGTATCCAGAGGTCTCGGATCTATTCTATGTTTGGCAGCAAAGATTACTCTCTGAGTTTTTGAAAAATACAAATTCTCTATGGTTAAACTTACAAACACCAAGGGATGAAGATTTATCTTCCAATCATAAGGATAGAACTGATGAATTTGTTAATATGGGTCTAGCAGAAAGTTTTAAAGTAATTAACCGGTTGTTAAAGAAAAATGGTGTATTAGTTCTCTTCTATGCACATAGCAAGCTAGAAGCTTGGGAATTTGTAGTTAATGCTCTAATGCAAGCTGGTTTTCAGATTACAGCTACCTATCCATTAACCACAGAAAGTATTACAAATCCAATCACAACTGGAAAAGCTTCAATATTTTCGTCAATCTTATTGTTTGCTAGAAAACGTACTTCTTATCGTCGAGGAATTTTAGAAAACCTTGATTCTGAGGTTGAAGAGAAAATTTATCCTAGGTTGGAGGAATTCTGGGCCTCAGGTTTACGTCATGCTGACTTAACTGGAGCAGCCATTGGCCCAGTACTTGAGGTAATTACGGGTTACGAGGAATTAAAGAGTAAATTCGGTAAGATCGACGTTTTGAACATTCTACAATTAGCTAGTAAGCATGTCATCAACTTTGTTTTGTTCAAACATACAGGAAAAGACACCTTTTTTGACACAACAACCGCTTTTTATCTTTATACTGTGGTAGAAAATATTAACGGGAAAAAAGGCACTATTACAATACCTTATGATAACGCTCATATTCTTTCCAAAAGTATCAATGCTGACCTTAAATTCATGGAACATCACGGTCTAATCGATGATGGCGGGACTAAAGGTAGAAAAAACAGAATCGTTCGATTTTTGAGTCATGATATGCGTGATACTATTGAAGGCGCAACCCTTATCGACGCAGTTCACCGCGCCATGAAAGCTTATAGTAGCGATGGCAGAAAAGGACTGCAGGACGCATTGAAAGAAGAAACTCATAACTTAGAAGAAATCAAGGTGGCTCTGGAACTGTTAGCAAGAGCTGACAACCCACCTGGGAAAGATGGAGAAGTGGCTAGAAAAATGCTCGGTCTCCGTGAAGACTTGAAAAAAGGTGATAAAACACTTTTTGATTATTTCTAACTAAACTTTGGGGTTAATTTAATGGACTTGCCAAGTAATGATGTTGATCTCTTTCATGAACTCCTCATTCGGCCGAATGGTAAGTTTTGTTCTGGTAATGAACTAGTGCTTCTGGTTGATGCTTTGCGAATACACCTGAAACAATACTATGACCCTATTACCGTCATTGCTTCTGGACGCATTGATCCTCTACCACACCAACTAGAAGCTTTCCATTTTTTAATGTCACGTGAGCATGA